>JABDLZ010000026.1 GCA_013001705.1 Flavobacteriales bacterium | reverse complement strand
AGATCATCTGCATCGCATACTGCTTCTGCTCGGGCCCGTTAGCGGCTTTACTTGGCGCGAAATACTCGGATTCCTCAACACCGTATGCCTGACCATCCTTCACATAGAACTGATAGGTCTTCTGTCGGGCAATACCCAACTTATCTCCTGCTCCCATCTTGTAGATCAGGTGTCTGAGCTCCTTTTTGAAGGGTTTGAGGATGGGATTGTTCCTCAATTTGTCGGTCTTGCGTTTCTGATCGGGACTCCACATGAGGAAGGTGGCCGATAAGGACTCGGGGAGGAATACGATATGTGGTTCCCAGCTATCCACTCGGGATGGATTCCAGTCCTTTTGATGGAAATGCTTACGAATGCGCAGATTGGTCTCAAGGGTGGATGCATCCACTTGAGGGTCTTTCTCGAAAAGGAAGGTCTCGTATCCCGACCCGAAGAAGGCATAGGTCGTGAGGATGTAGTTATTGTGATGGTGAATGGCATGCGCTGCGTAGTGCTGCATGCCTTGCGGACCGGCTGGGAAGAGATGCACCTTGATGATCATATCATCATTCTCATAGACATAGAATGCTGGGATGTTGAAATCACTCCAATCCATCTGCAACCATCCCTTGTCGCTGAAGTTGCGCTCCATTACCTGCATCATGAACTCCTTATCCTGGGCCATTTTCTGAAGCACAGGCTCCATAGCCGTATGGAATTCCCTGCGATCTACATGCTTTTTGTTGAGTGCTTCTGCCTCTAGGATATACGGATGGTCCTTGAAGAATCCGGCTTGATCAGATGCCATGTACGAATGATTTGAGACAAAGATAGTTTTGGAACAAGTGAGAATACTGACTCAGGTCACTTCCGCAAAAAGATCGTACTCCTCTGCATCCTGGATCTTGACATTCACAAAATCTCCTATACGAAGATGTAGCTCATCTGTCATCGGAATCAAGACTTCATTATCCACCTCGGGTGAATCGAACTCGGTACGGCCCACATAGTAGCCTCCCTCTGTGCGGTCGATGAGTACCTTGTACTGCTGCCCTATCTTCTCTCGATTGAGCTCTGCTGAAATCCGACTCTGGATCTCCATCACGGCATCGGCCCGCTCTTGCTTGACCTCATCGGGGACATCATCCTCTGAGTTGAAAGCATGTGTATTCTCCTCATGGCTATATGTGAAGATGCCCAATCGATCGAATCGGATCTCTTTGACCCATTCCTTCATCTCTTGGAAATCCTCCTCCGTCTCACCCGGATAGCCTGCGATCAAAGTAGTGCGGATAGCAATACCTGGAACAGCTTCTCTGAACTGCTGGATAAGAGCAGTGGTCTTCTCCCGGGTGATGCCTCTGCGCATGGCCTTGAGCATGTTGGTGCTGGCATGCTGCAAGGGGATGTCGATGTAGTTGCAGACATTCTCTCTGCGTTTCATCACCTCGAGTACATCCATAGGAAATCCTGCGGGAAAGGCATAATGCAGACGGATCCATTCGATGCCTTCTACATCGGCCAGCTTATCGAGCAGTTCGGCCAGATTACGCTTCTTATATAGGTCCAGGCCGTAGTAGGTCAGATCCTGCGCGATCAGTATCAATTCCTTGACACCCTGAGCGGCCAGTCCTTCAGCTTGCTTGACCAGATCCTCCATGGGGGTGCTCTTGTGCTTACCGCGCATGAGTGGGATGGCACAGAAAGAACAGGGACGGTCGCAGCCTTCGGCAATCTTCAGATAAGCATAGTGGAAGGGGGTGGTGAGCATACGCTCGCCCACGAGTTCCTTCTTGTAATCGGCCTTCATGGTCTTCAGGAGACGCGGCAGGTCCCGTGTGCCGAACCAAGAGTCCACCTCAGGAATCTCGGTCTGCAGTTCATCGGCATAGCGCTCGCTCAGGCAGCCTGTGACGATCAGCTTGTCGACCCGTCCATCTTTCTTAGCATCGGCATAAGCGAGAATGGTGTTGATGCTCTCCTCTTTGGCATTGTCGATGAATCCGCAAGTATTGACGATCACCGTACTGGCATCCTCCTCCTCAGATTCATGTTCTACTTCGAAGTCATTGCCACGTAGCTGCGCCATGAGTACTTCGGAGTCGAAGATGTTCTTCGAACAACCGAGCGTCACCACATTGACCTTGTTCTTCTTGAGCGTTTTTGTGCGCATGGCCGCAAAGGTAGGTCAGTATACTAGGAAAGGCGACCGATGGTCGCCTTTCCTCATAGAATTCATTCTTTGCTCAATCGACCACTGTGAAGCGGACAGCGGTCACACCCTTCTCATTACTCAATGAGAGCGTATAATTCCCTGACTCGAGGCCACTGCTTGTATGGCTCCAATACTGGATACCCGGTTGTATTCGATCCATGAAGACCATCTTACCGACCGCATCGAAGCACTGTAGATCGATGGAAGCTTGCACACTCTGAGCGAATTGCAGAAGCAGTTCTTCTCCGATAGGATTCTGTATCAAGGTGACACCGTGTGCATTAGAAAGTTCATCGATAGAGGTAAAGGAGTAATCGAATGTCGCAGCATACATGGCGCATGAACTGTCAAAGCTGACTAAGACGGTATATTGACCTTCCACCACCGGAGTATACGTCTGATCAGTGGCCAAAGGAATAGCTTCGCCATTCAGATACCATTGCCAAGCAATACCATCACTTGCAACCAGATTGCCGAATCCATCCCCTCCGATCTCTGCGAAATTGTTCTCACAACCATCCTGAACGATACGATGTATGGTGCCATCGGTCTGTTTCGCCACGTACAATTCACCGAACTGATCTTCTCCGAATGCGGTCCAACCGAATCCTTCTTGTCCAGAAATTGTGAAGACCACCCATTCATCGGCATCGTTCTGTTCCAGACTCCAGAACTGTCCGCTGCAATAATCCACGTAGATGTACTTGCCTTGGAGTTCTCCAAAGGAATTACCTCGATAAACGAAGCCACCTGTCACCGAACAATTTCCTCCTGAATGGGAATACTCGGCTACCGGTCCGGTAAAAGCACTCATAGGAGGACACCCTCCACCGAAGCCGCTATGGTTCCCTTCATAACATCTCCATCCATAGTTCTCTCCTCCCATACTGGAGGCAGGTTGCCAATCGATCTCTTCCCAATTGTACTGACCGACATCGCCCATCCAGAGGTCTCCAGTGATTCTGTCAAAGGAGTAGCGCCAGGGATTACGGAGACCAGAGGCCCAAATCTCGGGCAGGGTATCAGCGCTGGTCCCGACAAAAGGATTATCCGCTGGAATACCATAGGGCGAAGCTCCGTCCACATCGATACGCAGCATCTTTCCGAGTAGGGTATTCATACTCTGACCGGCATCGAGAGGATCCTCGGCCGATCCTCCATCACCCATACCTATGTAGAGATATCCATCGGGTCCGAACTTCAGACCTCCACCATTGTGATTCCCGTAAGGCTGGTCGATGTCCAGGATGTCCACCCTGGAAGTTGCATCGGCAATATCCTCATCACCCGAAACGGTGAATCTGGATATTCTGGTGTCGCCATTTCCACGCGTATAGTTCAAGTAGAAGAATCCATTGCTTTCGTAATCCGGATGGAAAGCTATCCCAAGCAATCCCTGCTCACTATTGAGCCCTCCTGTCGAGGTCTGGGATTGGATGTCGAGGAAGGGTTGTGCATTGATGGTCCCATCTGAATTCAGGATACGGATCACACCATCCTTCTCGAGTATAAAGAGTCGGGCATCCCCGGCTGTAGTGATATCCACCGGTTTATCGAATCCAGAAGCGAATTCGACCAGAGCGATATCGATATCCACCTGAGCGGGAAATTCAGCTAAAAGGATGATCAGGGAAAGGGCAATGAGGGTCTTCTTCAATGTCATGGAAAGAATTTTTTCTGGGCGTGAAGATACATTGCTAGCATTGTCAGAGAACATCCGATCCAGGCCCTTCAGAGGAATCCTGCGCATACCACAGAAGGATCTAGAAATCTTATCTTAGAAGCTTAAAGCAAATGGTACATGTCCGACCAGAAAACCCTATCGACTCCACACAAAGAAATCGACAAAGACACATTACTGAAGGCCTATGAATTGATGGCCACCGCAAGGGCCATGTCAGACATCTACGAGGAGAATGCCAAGTTGACCTCGAAGTATGTGCACGCCACTTCCCGCGGTCATGAGGCCATCCAACTGGCCCTTGGAATGCAATTGCAGCCGCAGGATTGGGTCTCACCCTATTATCGGGATGATTCTATCCTGCTAGGTATCGGAATGAACCCGGCCGAGTTGATGCTACAGGTCTTTGCCAAGAAGGATGACCCCTTCAGCGGAGGTCGCACCTATTATTCCCACCCTAGTCTGCGGAGGAAGGACATGCCCAAGATCCCGCATCAGAGCTCGGCCACCGGCATGCAGGCCATCCCTACTACCGGAGTGGCCATGGGCGTACAGTATCTCGAGCAGAAGGGACTGACAGATGTAAAGGATTCCGTGGTGGTCTGCTCACTAGGAGATGCATCCATCACCGAAGGTGAAGTATCCGAGGCCTTGCACATGGCCGCCCTCAAGCAGATGCCCATCCTCTTCTTCGTACAGGACAATGAATGGGACATCTCGGCCCATGCCTCTGAGATACGTGCCAATGACGCTACTCATTTCGTCCAGGGATTCAAAGGCATCGAGTGTCGAACGATCGAAGAAGGTCAGGATTTCGTCAAGTGTTATCAGGTGCTGCGTGAAGTCATCGATACGATGAGAAGGGAGAGACGCCCCTTCATGATTCACGCCAAAGTACCCCTACTCGGACACCACACATCCGGAGTGCGTAGAGAATGGTATCGGGACGACCTTGAAGAGCATAAGACCCGTGACCCCTATCCGTATTTCTTCCAGCAATTGGTGGACATCGGTCTGGATGAGAAGGAGCTCTTGCAGATCGAGCGCAAGGCCAAGGACCTCGTAAGTACCGACTACCGCATTGCGCTCAATGCCGATGAACCGGACCCTGAGAGTATTTATGATCACATCTTCGCTCCCACTCCCATCACCGAAGAAAAAGGTCAACGGGAAGGGCCGGGTAAGGAGCCCACTTTGATGGTGGACTGCGCGTTGTTTGCCGTTGAGGAGATCCTGAGGGAGCACCCAGAGGCACTTTTATATGGTCAAGATGTTGGTGGACGATTGGGCGGGGTATTCCGAGAAGCGGCCACGCTTGCCCAAAAGTTCGGGGATGACCGGGTCTTCAATACGCCTATCCAAGAAGCTTTCATCATCGGTAGTACGGTAGGCATGTCAGCAGTCGGATGTAAGCCGATAGTCGAGGTACAGTTTGCAGATTATATCTGGCCGGGCCTCAATCAGCTCTTCACCGAAGTGGCGCGTAGTAATTACCTCTCCAATGGAAAATGGCCCGTGGCATCCGTTA
>JABDLZ010000025.1 GCA_013001705.1 Flavobacteriales bacterium | reverse complement strand
GATCCTCCGGGAAATGACCCACCGATGGTGTTGTAGATATGTTGTTGTGGGAGGTCGTTGGCATCGGGATAGACCTCCAGGAACGTATCCACATAGGTGCCATTATCGAGCATGGTGACATAGCCATTGTCCCAAGGTGGACTGCTGGTAGGGTTGGAATTGAAATCCCCACAAACGATACTGCCCAAGGGTGAATTCTGTAGTTCTTTCTCTTCGACCATGGCCTGCAATTCCATCACCTGCTGATCCTGTTCTGTATCCGATTCACTGGTACGCCAATGGGTGTGAACGGAGAAGATGTCGATATCCCCCTGTGGTAGGGATACTGCAGCATGCAAGCCTTTACGTGATATGATGGAAGAGGTGGACTGGGAGCTGGAGATGTAGCGCCCCTCTGAATCTGTGATCGGATGCTTGGACATCACCGCCAGACCTTCCTCCCATACATTCCAACCATAATGGGCCCAATCCCACACAAAGGAATAATCCACCCCGTAATTCTCTTGGATCCGTTCGCTAAGGATGAGGGCCATATTATCGGCCTTGATCTCCCCGCTCACTAGCTCGGCCGATTGATGCTGAGCGCACTCCTGGAGAGCGATGAGATCGACATCCATCTGACCGATGAGCTCAGTGATGATGTGGAATTTCTCATTCTGTCGATCCTCCTGGTAGGTATGTAGATTGACGGTGAGGATCAGGAATTCATCTTCTGAATCCTTGTAAAGTGTGTTCTTGATACCAGAGAGGTCCACTGCAGCAAAATCCGGATTCAGGACCACCGTCTCTTCGGTCTTATCCCCATCCGCATCCCATGCTGTGACGGTGATGGTGGTCTCACTGGGCTCATCATACAGATGCTCCTCTTCTATGGTGGTACTCGATATACCTTGAATGATATCGATATCCGAATCGCCCCAGTCGATGGAGAGCTCGGTAACGGCATTCTCTGGATCTTGAGAGGTAATGGTGAGATCGATCAAGAGACCATCCTGAACCGCTTCTAACGCGATGTTTGGAGGCACATCTGCTTCCTCCTCTTTCTTACATCCCGTCCAGAGGGTCGTGAAGGCTAGGATCAGCACTACACAATGAAGTGGAAGGACTCGTTTCATGTTCTACCAAGGTAATCGATTCCTGAGGCGGATCAGGCCGAATTCCGACTCGCATTGATATTCCCATACAAGGACCGGGTGACCAATTTCTCAAAGGTCTCTTTCTGCGGTCCATCCTCTTGGATCTTCATCAGGCCATACTGCTGGATGAGGAGCAAGGGCAGAACGATATCCTCACGTGCTTCCACACTGGCCTTGGATAGGGATTCCTCCTGCATGAGTTCGGAGTAGCCGCTCACTTTTAGGACATACTCTTGGGTAAGCCGATACTCATCGAAGAGTATCTGCCAGAAAGCACCGTATTGTTCATCCTCGGCCATATAGGAGGTCAAGGAGAAATTGGTCTTGGCCAAAGACATCATGCTATTGAGCAGTAGCGCACGGAACAAAGGAACCGTGCGGAAGAGTTCCTTGGCCTCGTCCAGTCTTCCCTGCTCATCCAGACGGGACAGCGCTGTACCGATACCGAAATAACCGGGCACATTCTGTTTGAGTTGGCTCCAAGAACCCACAAAGGAGATGGCCCTAAGGTCACTGAGTCGTAGTTCTTTGCGCTGACCACGTTTGGCCGGGCGAGATCCGATATTGGCCCGTCCATAGTATTTCAATGTGCTCTTCTTCTCCAGATAACTCAAGAAATCGGGATGTTTCTTCAGAGCATCGTACTTCTCGAAACTGCTCTGTGCGAGTTCCTCTAGAAGGGCTCTCTCCTCTTCTCCAATACTATCCTTCTCCCCGGCAAGCGTATTGCTGAGACCGGCAGCCAACATCTGCTGGGCATTGTAGATGAACTGATCCAAGGTACCATAGGTACTGGTGATGGTCTGACCTTGAATGGTGATCTGTATCTCATTGTTGGCGATACGGTCGCTCTGTGCGGCATAGAATCGGTGGGTCTTCCCTCCTCCCCGTGCGGGTGGTCCTCCTCTCCCATCGAAGAATACGGCTCGCATACTTTCCTCTTCACAGAGCATACTAAGTTTCTCCTTGGTCTTGAAGATCTCCCAATTGGCCCGGAGATAGCCTCCATCCTTGGTACCGTCCGAGAAGCCGAGCATCATGGTCTGTTTGCTGTCCCTTGATTCTACATGCGAGCGATAGGTCGGGTCATCGAAAAGCGTCTTCATGATGGCATCGGACTCCTCCATACCCTTCATGGTCTCAAAAAGTGGGACAATGTCCACTGGAATGTCTCCTTCCCATAATCCCGACCATCGGAGAAGTGCAAAGACGAAGAGTACCGAGAAGATATCCTCTGAGTTGCTGATGATGTAGCGCTCGCAACCGGTAGCGCCATTGCGTGACTGGATCTGATGTAGGGCACGTATGGAAGCAATGGTATCCATGACCCGTGCATCCTCTACTTGGAAATAGGTGAGGTCGATGTGCTCATGCAGAAGGATGTCCTTCAATTTCTCTGCATCCAGTTCATCCAGCGACTCAGTGATGTGCTGGCTATGCATGAGTATGGCGGTGATGGTATCTACATGTACAGAATGGTCCTGTCGGATGTCCATCGCTGCGAAGTGGGTGCCGAAGAGTCGGACCTTATCCATGAGTCGTTGCAGATCATCCTGATACAGACCATGATACTCGGACATGAGCGTCTGTTGCACCTGTTCGAGAGGAGTCTCGATCTGAACCTGACTAAGCACCTGCTCTGGATCGAACATGGAGGCATAGAGTTTCTCAAGTAAGCCGTGAACCACCTGCTCGACCCCTCTGAAAGTGAGTTTCTTAGATAAGGCCTTGAGCTCCTTGTAGTAGCATTTCATCAAGGTCATACGCAGCTCATCGGCTACTTGCAGGGTGACTTCGGAGGTCACGAATGGATTCCCATCGCGATCCCCACCGGGCCAGAAACCCAATCGTATGATGCGCGGATTGTCGAATGAGGCAGTATCGACCGTGCTTCTGAGATCGCTATAGAAATTCCCAATCGCATCATAGTAGATGGTGCGCAGATAGTAGATGATATTCTTAGCCTCATCCACCGGGGTGGGCTTGTCCGTATTGAGCAATGAGGTCAGGCCCAGCTGATGTAGTTTATGATCGATCCCTGTCAGATCATTGGTACGCACAAGAGCCCGTAGATCAGCGATGATATCCAATACGGATTTGGGATAGAACTGCGT
>JABDLZ010000024.1 GCA_013001705.1 Flavobacteriales bacterium | reverse complement strand
ACTCCGAGACTGTGGCCCAAAGCTTGGCCAATGAAGCGGTGATAGGCTACAGTTTTGCCTACCCTATGGGCGTGATTGGCGGGATGATCGCTATCGTTTGGGCCCAGAAATGGCTGAAGATCGATTATGCGGAAGAAGCCAAGCGCTGGCGAAAGGACTATCCATTGGATGAGCGTTTGAGCAGTTGTGCCGTGGAGATCACCAATCCCGAAGTCTGCGATAAGGAGTTGCGGGATCTGATGAATGGATACGATTGGAATGTCAATTTCGGTCGCATTCTCAAAGAAGGCAGACTCGGGCTCATCAATTGGAGCACGCGCTTCGAGGTGGGGGATAAGATCATCGTGGTGGGAAATGCGGAGGATCTGGAAGAGGTGATCGAAGAATTCGGAAAAAGGGTCAAGATGCCCCACACCGAGGATTCCCGCTCCTATGATGCCCGAAGCATCTTCGTTTCCAATCCGAATGTTGCCGGAAATACCATCGCTTCATTGAATCTGGATGAGCGATTCAATGCCGTGATCACCCGTATACGAAGAGGAGATGTGGAGATGTTGGCAAAAGGGGACACCGTGCTGGAACTCGGAGACCGTATCCGATTCATGGCCAGACGAAGGGACCTGAAGGATCTATCCTCTTTCTTTGGTGATTCCTACCATCAGTCGAGCCGTATCAACTTGTTTTCCTTCGGAATTGGAATGGGGCTCGGTCTCATTCTAGGAAATGTTCAGTTCGATCTGGGCCCGACACTTTCTTTCAAACTCGGCTATGCCGGTGGACCACTCATCGTAGGGCTCATCCTAGGGGGTATCCGCAAAACGGGCAAAGTCCTCTGGACCCTGCCGTACAGTGCGAATGTCACTTTACAGCAGATCGGATTGATCCTGCTTCTCGCTACGCTGGGTATCCGCTCAGGCGGTGCATTGGTGGCCTCACTGTCCATGGATTCGCTCTGGATAGTGATCGCTTCAGGAATCATCAGTCTGAGCACGGCCCTCACCATACTATTCTTCGGCTATCGCATCTTGAAACGTCCCTTTGGACTACTGATGGGAATGGTGGCCAATCAACCGGCCATCTTGGATTTCGGTATAGAGAAGGCCAATAATCGCTTACCGATGTATGGATTCACCGTGATGTTCCCCATCGCTCTGATCCTCAAGATCGTGATCGCCCAGATCCTCTTCATCGTCCTGTCCTGACCGTTCTTCTGGAGTCGTAACCTCCTGCCCTGCAAATACGTATGGGTATAGACATAATTCCATTGTCATGAACACCGGACTCAAACTGACCTTCACTATGGCCCTTCTCGTCATAGTCACCCTGTCCACTCAGGCCCAACAGGCCATGTGGCGTGATCAGGCCTTACGACCCTGTAAGAAGAAGGATGCCCAACTTTATGTGAAGACCACCCCGGCCGACCAGGCCTATAGGCTGGAGATGTTCGACCTGGAAGGGCGGCTGAAGATGATCGGTAAGGCCACCGATGAGCGCGGAGAGAGATTCCAAGGGTATTTCGAGTTCTATCATGATAATGGCAAGCTAGAGAGCAAAGGGCACTATCTCAATAATCACAAGATCGGAATATGGGAGCGATTCGATAGCAGAGGAAATCGCTTGGCAGAACGCATGTATGCGGCCTTCAATCCGGTCAAGCAGGCCTTCTTCTACGTGGACAAGATGCCCGAATATGAAGCAGGAACTGAAAATTTTCTGGATTTTTTGAAACTTAAGCTGAAACCCCTCGTAGAAGATGGTGGTAGCGCACAGAAAGGAGAAACAATCGAAATCGGATTCGTAGTCTCTGAACAAGGTCGCATCGAAGACATCGAGATGGTCAAAGGACTGAACGATGAATGGGACGAGAAAGCGCTGAACGTATTACAGGCACTGCCTAAGTGGGTGCCAGGAAGGAATTCTGGTGAGAAGGTCCGAGTGTGGATCCAGCTTGCCGTGACCCTCTGAGCCTTTGAACTAAGAAATTGATGATTTAGTTTGGTTAGTTTAATGGTTGGAAGAGCCCGTCCCGAATAGATTTCGGGATGGGTTTTTTCTTTTTTATCCGATCCGGGACCTTCAGCCTGTCCCATCCAGCTGAGTATATTAGGGGCTCAACTTCTTAGACCCTATTCACATGGCCATACGTAGACCTTTCAATCTCGATCAATGGATAGCCGAACATCGTGATGAACTCAGACCACCGGTAGGCAACCGCAACCTGTACAAGGAATCCGGAGACTATATCGTCATGATCGTGGCCGGTCCCAATGCCCGTAAGGACTATCACTACAATGAGACCGAGGAGTTATTCTATCAGTTGGAGGGGAATATTACGGTGCGCATCCAAGAAGATGGAAAGGCCGTGGATATCCCATTGGGTCCGGGAGATATGTATCTGCATCCGGCCAAGGTGCCGCACTCACCCATGCGTGAGGAAGGTAGCTTGGGACTGGTCATAGAATGCAAGCGCAATTCAGAGGATACCGATGGTCTGCTCTGGTTCTGCGATAACTGCAATCATAAACTGCACGAGACCTATTTTCCCTTGACCAACATCGAAAAGGATTTCCTACCCAGATTCAAAGAATTCTACGGTTCGGAAGAACTTCGCACCTGTGATAACTGTAGTCATACCATGGAGGTGGATCCACGTTTTGTAGAAAGCACTGAAAGTTAATAGGACCCAGTAACAGATTCAGCTTGTTGTAAGCTCTTTGCCTAGCCAATCCAAGACATTCTTGTGCCAGATGTCCTTGCCTTCTTGTTCGGTGAGGATGCCTGTCTCAACGGCATAATCCACCACCCTTCCGGGATAGGACGTGCCCACTCCTTCCATTTCTCCTAGCGGATATGGGTCATCCAATCCCATGATGATCTGGCTGGCCTTCACGCGCTTTTTGAGCAGCTCCAGCGTATACGAGTCATGCACCAAGGTGTCGAAATAGAGATTCTTGCTGCCCAGTGTCGATCGCGGGTCTTGGTAGCCCTTGAAGATATCCGGCCTTCCATCGAAGCCTTGTATCCTTCTACCGTAATTGGCGATTCCCAGCATCCCTCCATGGGCAAAGCATGTTCGTGAATTCGGAAATCTATTGGGATGATTGCGCAAAGAATAGATGTGCAAGGTATCGGCACATTGTGCGATCATCCATACGAGATGGAATCGCCAGTATTGGTTCTTGAGTGCGATCATCTTCTCACCGTCATAGGGGTGGATCTGAATGGCCAGCCCGTATTCATCGGCCAATTCATAGATGGGGTCTACTTCTTCCTCGGCAGTGGATAGCCACTCACCATCAGCACTTAAGAAATGGGTCGGAAGGCAGAGTATCCGCAACCCCAACTCATTGACACAACGATCCATCTCGCGAAGGGCCTGCTCCATGTAGAGCGGTTGTACTACAAAACCGCAGGTGAACTTCTCAGGATAATCCGCTTGGATCGAAGCATTGTAGTCGTTCTGAAATCGAATGCCATCTGCACAGTCCTGTTCAGACCATCCATTGCAGTACATCTGTGATAGACAGAGCATGACTCCATGATCGATATCATAGTGCTCCATCCATTCCAATTTTTCTTTCAGGAAGAAACTGGGATGTGTAATGGGTCTGGACCATTCACCTTGACGCATGAATTTCTTGTCCTCATCCACCCAGAACAATTTCTTATCCTTCATGAATTGCGGGATCTGATGGGGTTCAGGAAGAATATGTCCGTGTCCGTTGATGCGCATGATCGGTTTTTCCTAAGTGGGCTCTCAAGGTAGCACCTTATCCATAGCTCTGGTTAAAAGTATAGAGGATAGTCGACATCCCATTCAAGTGTCGAGATAGAAAGATAGCTGTCGGAAGCTCATGAAACACGGATTTTGGACCCTAAGCCGACCTACCGTTCCATTTGATTATATGACCTAACTTTGCCCCTTAGTGACCCACGATGAGTGATAGCATAAAGCACGAGTGCGGTATCGCACTGCTTCGCCTGAAGAAACCCCTCTCTTACTACACCGAAAAATACGGCACGCCATTCTATGGTATCCGTAAGATGTACCTGCTCATGGAGAAGCAGCACAATCGGGGTCAGGATGGAGCCGGACTGGCCAATATCAAGATAGGTACCGAGCCGGGTACCCGATACATCTCACGCAAGCGCTCGGTAGGGCAGAAGCCTATCAAAGAGGTGTTCGACCATGTCAATAAGCGATTCAGCAGATTGCTCAAGACCCACCCCGACAAAGCGATGGATGCCGAATGGCTGAAGCGCAATGCGCCTTTCACCGGGGAGCTCTTCATGGGGCACTTGCGTTACGGAACTTTCGGTAAGAACAGTATTGAAAATTGCCATCCCTTCCTTCGGATGAACAATTGGAAGACCAAGAATCTGGTCGTGGCGGGCAATTTCAACCTGACCAATGTCGATGAGCTCTTCGATTTCATGGTCTCCATTGGCATGCATCCCAAAGAGAAGACCGATACCGTCACAGTGATGGAGAAGATCGGGCATTTTCTGGATGAAGAGAATGAGCGTATCTACCGGAAGCATAGGGAGCAAGGGGCCAGCTATCAAGAGATCTCCGAGCACATCGCAAGAGAGTTGGACATACAGAACATTTTGAAAAATGCCTCCACCGATTGGGATGGGGGTTATGTCATGGGCGGTCTGGTGGGCCATGGGGATGCATTCGTACTCCGCGATCCATCCGGTATACGTCCGGCCTATTATTATGAGGATGATGAGATCGTGGTGGTGGCCAGTGAGCGGCCCGTGATTATGACGACTTTCAACGTGGCTTATGAGAAGGTGAGGGAACTGCGACCGGGACATGCCATTACCATCAAATACACCGGTGAGACCGAAATGGTCAAGATCAAAGAACCCAAAGAGAAGAAGGCCTGCTCCTTTGAACGCATCTATTTCTCACGCGGCTCGGATCAGGATATCTATCGAGAGCGGATGGAACTGGGCAAGAAACTGGTCCCGGCCATACTCGAGGCCATCGATGAGGATATGGACAATACCGTGTTCTCCTTCATCCCCAATACGGCCGAAGTGAGCTTCTACGGGATGATCAAGCGGCTCGAGAACCGACATAACCGGGAGAAGATCAGACGCATCAAGGCCGGTGGACTCAGCGATGAGGAATTGAGCGAATTGATCAATTCCCGTACACGTATCCACAAAGTGGCCATCAAGGATGCCAAGTTGAGGACCTTCATCACCAACGATTCCGATCGGGATGACTTGGTAGAGCACGTCTATGACATCACCTACGGCACAGTGATACCAGGCAAGGATACCCTAGTAGTGATCGATGACAGTATCGTCAGAGGTACTACGCTCAAGCAGAGTATCCTACGCATGCTCGACCGACTGAAGCCCAAGCGCATCGTAGTGGTCTCCTCAGCACCGCAGATACGCTATCCCGATTGCTACGGGATCGATATGGCCAAGATGGGCGACCTGATCGCCTTCCGAGCGGCCATCGCCCTGCTCAAGGAGAACGATATGGGCTACATCATAGATGAAGTGATGAACGATTGTGAGAAGCAACTCGAACTGCCCAAAGAGGAGGTGATCAATCATGTCAAAAGGATTTATGCACCCTTCACGAGCGAAGAGATTTCTCGGAAGATTGCGGAACTGCTCACCCCAGAAGAACTGAATGCCGAGGTCAAGATCATCTTCCAATCTATCAAAGGCCTACATGCCTCCTGTCCGGAGCATACGGGCGATTGGTACTTCACCGGTAACTATCCGACTCCGGGTGGAAACAAGGTGGTCAACAAGGCCTTCATCAATTTCTACAAGGGCGTCAACGAGAGGGCGTATTAGGGTGGATTCAAGAGTCCAGATAGAGGATTCAAGAGTTCAGATTCAAGAATCAAGAGTTCAGAATCAAGACCCAGGATTTAAGAGAACGGGTGTTCGAGGGTAGGTAGAGTTCGCGCATATTATATGTGACATAAATTATAACACATAAAATATGTACCTTTGATACATGCAGGACGACTTCAATCCATTTCCTATCTATAACTATGTATCCAAAGAGTATTTCTGCGATAGGGAAGATGACCTGAAGCGATTGCGAAAGGCGATGGCCAATCAGCGCAATGTGCGATTGATCTCCTTGCGCAAGTTGGGTAAGTCCGCACTTCTGCATCACTTCTTCAAGAATCAGCGGAAGTATGTCACGGTATATCTCGATATCTATCGAATACGCAGTGAAGAGGAGTTCATCCAGAAATTGGTCGAGGAGGTGGTCAATCAGATCGGAAGGCCTGGTCCGGGGCTTATGAAGAGGATCTTGGAGACCATGCGTTCTATAGATCTCAATGTGGGTTTTGATGAGGTCACTGGCCTACCTCGTTTCGGAGTGTCTGTCAGGCCCACTCCATCCCGGGATGTGACCATGCGGGAGTTGTTCCAATTTCTGGATCAACAGAAAAAAGTGGTCATCATCGCTATAGATGAATTCCAGCAAGTAATGGAGTTCAGTGATGGAAGGACCGATGCCTTGCTCAGGGAATACATACAGCAGAGTAAGAATATCCGGTTCATTTTTTCCGGAAGTGACCAGCGGATGATGGCCATGCTGTTCTCCGATCATAAACGACCATTCTATCAGTCTACAGAGCCTATCCACTTGGACTACATCGATCAAAGGGTCTACAACGATTTCATCAGAGGGCATTTCCAATCTGCGGAGAGAGAGATAGCTCCCGAGGTGATCGACCGTGGATTGACATGGGCAAGATGTCACACCTATTATGTACAGTTCCTCTTCAATCGGCTCTATGGTCTGGGCCTCAAGAAATACGAGGAAAGCGACCTGCTACAGGTGAGGAACAGTATCCTAAGGGAGCATGGATCGGAATTCAAGGCCTTGACCAAACTGCTGAGTCCTCATCAGGCCAAGCTCTTGCTGGCCATTGCAAAGGCTGGAAATGTAGATGTCCCTACGCGTAGCTCATTCATCCGCGAGCATGGGCTCAGTGCGGTCAGTACCGTCAGACAAGCTCTGGGCGTATTGGAAGATAAGGAGTTGATCCACAGAAATGAAAGCGGCTACATGGTCACCAATGTCTTCCTCAGTCGCTGGCTGGAAAGCGACATCTGAAATCCTCCGTCCCGCATTGAACTACCCCACAACGCAAAAACCCAAAAACAAGAACTCATCAACGCATAAACACCTCAACCCAACAACGCATTCAACCCACAAACGCATTCAACGCCTCAACGCATTCACCCCATCATCTAATTATCTAATCGACCCCTCAACCCCCAAACGCATTCAACGCCTCAACGCATTCAACCCACAAACGCATTCAACGCATTCAACGCATTCAACGCATCAACCCAAACTCCATCATCTAATTATCTCATCATCTAATCGCCTCCCTAGGCGCCTTATACACCGGAACCGAACTGCACGCTTCTCCGAACATGAGGGATTTCACCACCGGCTGCAAGCGCTGCGTGAGATAGAGATAGGCCGAAGTGGGTACGTCCTTGCCGCAACCGCGCACCATAACCCTTCCCTCACGGTAGGCTTCCCGGTCCATGCTCGCGATGGCCTCTTGGTACAGTACATCTTCCATGCTCTCTAACGTACCGAAGTGCACAGTCTGGGCTACACCTTGCAGTTTGCTACCCACCAGCATGTAGGCCCAGGCGGGGATGACTGCATCTGCTGAGCAGGTGACTGCCACATGGGCGT
>JABDLZ010000023.1 GCA_013001705.1 Flavobacteriales bacterium | reverse complement strand
TTCTGCTTCTGTACGCCACGCATCTGCATGCACATGTGCTGGGCCTCTATCACCACAGCAACACCCGCTGGACTGAGCGTTTCTTGGATACAATCCCTGATCTCATTGGTCAATCGCTCCTGTACCTGCAACCTACGGGCAAAGACATCCACTACTCGGGGAATCTTGCTCAACCCCACGATGTGACCATCAGGGATGTATGCCACGTGGGCCTTTCCGAAGAAAGGTAACATGTGATGCTCGCACATGGAGTATACCTCGATGCTCTTGACGACCACCATCTGTGAATATTCCTCAGCGAACATGGCACCACGTAGAATGGACTCAGGATCCATGTCATATCCATGGGTCAAGAACTGCAAGGCTTTTGCCACACGCTCAGGCGTCTTGAGAAGCCCTTCTCGCGTAGGATCTTCTCCCAATTGCTTAAGCACATCATCATAGAGACGGGCTATGGCTTCGGTCTTTTCTGAATTGTATTCCTCCACGCGTTCGTAGGATTTCTGATAATCGGGTTCTAATCTGATGGCCTCTGCGCTCATGATCCAAAATAGTCTATGATGTTATTCTCGGTCTCCCATAGCCTGACCTGATGCAATCGCGCACCCTGATCTGCAATAGGACTTTCCAATCGCTCCCAAATGGCTATGGCAATGTTCTCGGCAGTGGATATGCGCCCATTCATCCAAGGCACATCCATATCCAGATTCCGATGATCGAGATCATCGATGACTTCCTTATGGATGATATGCTTGAGATCCTTGAGGTCCATGACCATACCGGTTACCGGATCGGGTGCACCTTTAACGGTCACAAAGAGTTCGTAATTGTGACCATGCCAATTCTCATTGGCGCATTTCCCGAATACCTCGTGATTCTTCTCTGTACTCCAATCCGCTACCCAGAGTTTGTGGGCGGCATTGAATCGTTCTCTACGTATGAGTTGCACCTCTGCCATTTACACCATAGTGGACATGAGCCCGTGAAGATATGCTGTTTTGAGCGGTACGAGAGAGGTAGATACGCTGATTCCCTTATTTTAGTGGGTAGCAAAAAGAGCATCCCCTCTGTTGAGCGGGAATGCAGAGGGGACGCCACTAAACCAAATCTTTGGCTCTCACTGTGACTCGATCGGGTCGAATGCGGATCCATTCAATTCCTTTCCCTTCTGCGCTATTCTCGTGAGGACCTTAGTGCGAGTCGTGTTGTACTAACAAATATTGCATCCGACTCCCTTTCCTGCAATACCCATCAATGGTAGGTTTTATACCCATTGCTGGTCAATTTCAGCCCTTTTTATAGAATTCGGCAGCGAATTCTCTGCTTATGTACCTTCACGCCCATGATAATTATCACAGGAGCTGCAGGGTTTATCGGGAGTTGTCTGGTCTCCAAATTGAATCAGGAGGATTTCAATGACTTGATCCTGGTGGACGACTTTGAGAAGGCCGAACGCGAAGGCAAGATGCCCAATCTGGAGGACAAGACCTACACCGCCCTGGTAGACCGGAAAGACCTCATCCAATGGTTGGATGAGAACGAACGTTTCGTCCAGTTCATCTTCCATATCGGTGCGCGCACCGATACCACTGAATTCGACACGGAGATATTCGATGAATTGAACCTGAACTACACCAAAGCGCTCTGGAACAAATGCATCGAGCATGCACTACCCATGGTCTATGCCTCATCGGCTGCTACCTATGGACTCGGAGAGCATGGCTATGTGGACAGTCATGAAATTGTGGAGAAGCTCAAACCGCTGAACCCCTATGGTGACAGCAAGAACGATTTCGATAAGTGGGCCTTGAAGCAGGAGAAGAAGCCGTTCTATTGGGCGGGGTTGAAGTTCTTCAATGTCTATGGACCCAATGAATATCATAAAGGGCGTATGGCCAGTGTAGTCTTTCATGCTTTCAATCAGATCAAGGAGAATGGTAAGGTCAAGCTATTCCGAAGTCACCGCGAGGACTATGAGGACGGAATGCAGCTGCGCGACTTCATCTATGTGAAAGATGTGGTCGAGGTGATGTACTGGCTCATGCATCACCGCAAAGACAGCGGATTGTACAATCTGGGGACAGGTAGGGCCGAGTCATTCCGCGAATTGGCCGAAAGCACCTTTGCCGCATTGGATAAGGATCCTGTTATCGAATTCATCGATACGCCTAAGGATATCCGAGATACATACCAATACTACACCGAGGCAGACATGAGCAAACTCAGGAGCATCGGTTATGACCATCCCTTCATGAAACTGAGAGAGGGTGTAGAGGATTATGTGCAGAATTATTTGACCAAAGAGAAGTATCACTGATCACTCCTCCCCTTCTTTCTTCTTGCCTAAGCCTTTCTTCTGCATCTCGTTCGGGCCTCCGCCACCCCAGCCAGCATAGTTCTGTTTGAAGAGTTCGAAACGGCTCGGGTAACTTATGCTGGGCCACGCATTGTTATTCATATCCACATCGGCTGTTTCCTGGTAGGGATCCAAGTATATGGCCTTGGCCTCTTTCTCCACCTTGAAGACTTTGGTGACCGTTTCATGGTTCTTCTTCCATATCTCGGCCGGCACATGGATGATCTCTGAGCTGCCATCCACATAGTCGAATTTCACGATCAATGGCATGACCAATCCTCCGTGATTGCTGAAGGTGATCTCATAGAATTGGTCACCGCTGTAGTACATAGCCTTTTCCTCCTCGGTCAGGGCATCCTTGAAATCGGTGAATGCATGGCGCTCTTCGTCAGTGATACCATAGCGCTCTTCTGGCCGTGTGTAGAAATCATTGAGCGTTGGGTCCTTCTCCAATCGTGTTTCGGGAATGTCTCCCAGATTGCGTTCGTAATTCCGCATAGGAGCTTCCTCTGCCTCTTCCTCCTGGCGGGCCTTCTCCATCGCCTCGGGATCCATATCCTTGATGGTGTACCACACGACTTTATCAATGCTCAGATCCACATGCTCATTGGTAAAGAACCAACCTCTCCAGAACCAATCCAGATCCACAGCCGAGGCATCTTCCATGCTTCGGAAGAGATCGGCAGGCTCTGGATGCTTGAACATCCAGCGCTGCGAATACTCCTTGAATGCATGATCGAACAGTTCGCGACCCATGATGGTCTCACGCAGGATATTCAGTGCCGTGGCCGGTTTGCCATAGGCATTGTTCCCGAACTGATGGATGCTCTCCGAGTTGGTCATGATGGGTGAGATCTTATCCTTATCCCCTTTCATATAGTCCACGATGTTCCGCGGTTCCCCTCTGCGCGATGGATAATTGCGATCGAATTCCTGCTCGGTGAGATACTGAAGGAAGGTGTTCAGTCCTTCATCCATCCAAGTCCATTGACGCTCATCACTGGCCACGATCATAGGGAAGTAATTATGCCCCACCTCATGGATGATCACTGAGATCATCCCATGCTTGGTGCGTGCCGAGTAGGTGCCATCTGCAGCCGGTCTCCCACCGTTGAAGCAGATCATGGGGTATTCCATCCCGATCCATTTGGTATGGACCGATATGGCCACCGGATAGGGATAGTCGAAGGTGTGCTTGGAATAGGTCTCCAGTGTTTGGGCAACAGCCTTGGTGCTGTACTGCTCCCACAGTGGATTGCCCTCTTTGGGATAATAGCTCATGGCCAT
>JABDLZ010000022.1 GCA_013001705.1 Flavobacteriales bacterium | reverse complement strand
AGGCAGTGAACCAGAGATGCCAGACATTGCCTTCTCTATCCTGAACGAAATAGCTGAGGGAGTCTTCGACCACATATTGGAAGATATCCATGTCGAAGTACTTCCAGTCACTTCCGATGATGTTCATCTCTTCGGACATCGGCTGATCGGTCCACTGGGCATCGTCAATCTCGACAGTACGTGCTTCTGAGGCCAAAACTTCCTGATTCTGAAAGACTCCACTGACTATGTAATTTGCTCCAGGCAATATTTCAGAGCTGTAGCGTGTGAAGGTAATGTCCCAGCTGTCAGCTGCAGGTTCACGGTCGATGACATCACCGGTCTGTAGGGAGTAGTACCAGAAGTTCTTTGTGCTGTAATCAGTCCCAGAGATGGTCTCCTGTACTTCGACATTCCCTTGCAGGTCGGCATACTTGAAGGTGTAAGTACCCAGGTCCAATTCTTCAATAAGGATCTTGCGGTAGCTCCCGTCACTCAGTGCGATGATGAAGATGCGATTTCCAGTGACCACATGCGTGATGATATTGTATTCACCCCAGCCATAGTCGAAGACATTATCCTCATTGGCCAATTGCATGAATGCCCCACGCTCCCAGCTCGTTTCCGAGTTATACAATGGCTCCCAAGCCATGCCGGTCGTGTCTACCGTCTCCCAAGCTGAAGGATCCGTACCGTAGCTGTAGAGCATGGTACCGATGTTGTCATTGATAAGAATGGATGAGTTCAGAGCCGTGCTCATGAATGCGATGTCCCAATCGGTGTTGGAAACATTGGCGACCTCTCCATTCTCCAGACTGTAGAAGGATTGATTGCTATAGCCTGCATTCAAGCTGACCATGTCATCGACTTGCGCGGTTAAAACTAAGGTGAGGGTCAAGGTGAGGGAGGTGATAAATGTTCTCATACTGGATTATAGACTATGTTCTGGGCGAAAATGCTGGCCAAAAGTATCGCGAGAACCGACCAAGAAATATCCCTTTTAGGATTCTAAATGACCGCAGAGCAACAAGCAACCTAAAATATGCTTGTAATGTCTTGATACTCCTATATTTGCTTGCAATATGATAAACACCGGAAGAGAGGTCAGACTGATAGATATCATTCGCACGGCTGACGAAAATACCCCGAAATGGAGTTTGAAGAGACACGTGGTCGATGATGACCTGAGCATCTACTTCAGCGATGGGGCCACAGAGCAGCAACGTGCAGTCCAGATCCATCTCCCCGCAGGGATCATCTACTTCCAATTCAACATCGATGGACAGGCCAGACTGCAGTTCGGTCCGCACTATGCCCAAGAGATGGACAGCAGCCAGAGTATGCTGCTTTACAATCCCACCCAGACCTTGGATTTTGTCTGTAGCCTGGGACAAGGAGCGCGCTCGGTCTTCATCCTGACCACTGTAAATGTCCTACATAGCCTGATCGTGGAGGATAGTGACGACATTCATTTTCTCAATGAACAGAATATCGATAGCAAGTACTATCTGAAGAATACGATCTCCCCGAATCTAAAATTCGCTCTAGAACAGATCTACACCGTGCAGATGGGAGATGTGGCCAAACGACTTTTCTTGAACGGAAAGGCCTATGAACTTCTGAGCTACTACTTCCAGCGCGATGAGCAGAGCGATTATCTGGACCGCTGCCCTTTCTTGAGGGATCAACGGAATGTAGAGGCGGTGAGACAGAGCCGTCATATTCTGATCGAGCGCATGATGGACCCACCTACCATCAAGGAACTTTCTCTCGAAGTGGGACTCAACGAGTATCAGCTCAAGGCCGGATTCAAGAACATCTACGGGAATAGCATCAATGCCTATCTGCAGGAGCACCGCATCAACAAAGCTTTGAAACTCATGACCGATGAAGGGCTAAAAGTGCAAGAAGCGGCTCACGAGATCGGGTATACCAATGTGAGTCACTTCATCGCGGCATTCAAGAAGAAGCACGGGGTGACGCCTAAGCAGTATATGAAGGGATAAGAGGAATGATGAATTCAGATTGAAGAATTCGGATTCAGCCTTATCCTATATCTGGGCTCTGAATTCTTGAATCCATCTCTTATCTTGTTCCTTTAATCCAGCTACCTGACCTATGCGAATCGATGCCAAAGATTGTGACGACTACGTGAGCAAAGTGCCTGAAAAGCACAAAGAAGCCATCGTCAAACTGAGAGAGACCATCAAGAAAAATCTGCCGAAGGGATTTGAAGAGACACTGAATTACAGCATGCCGGGTTATGTGGTGCCTCATAGCCTTTACCCCGATGGCTATCACTGCGACCCCAAGCTTCCACTTCCATTCATGAGCATCGCTTCGCAGAAGAATTTCATCGGTCTCTACCACATGGGCATCTATGCCAACAAGGAACTCTACGACTGGTGGGTGAAAGAATATCAAGAACGGGTGCCTACTAAACTCGATATGGGGAAGAGCTGCGTGCGGCTCAAAAAGCCGGAACATATCCCCTATGATCTCGTGGCCGAACTCTGCCAGAAGATGACTCCGCAGGACTGGATCGACCTCTATGAGAAGAATATAAAGCGGTGAATACTGCATAGATCCATTCAAGAATTCCCTAGACCAGTGCAAGAGAAGATAGAGCAATACTATCTGGACAAAGAAGAACCTCTGAAATCCACACTGCTCTATATCCGGGGGCACCTATTGAAGGACCCGAACATGAGTGAATCTTGGAAGTACGGTCTACCTTTCTTCGATTACAAGAAGAAGTACTTCTGTTACTTCCACATCAAAAAGAACGAACTGCCTTATCTGGCCTTCACACAAGGCAAACGTATCGACCATCCGGCTCTGGTCATGGGCGAGCGTAAGCAGATAGCGGTCCTACATTTCGACCCG
>JABDLZ010000021.1 GCA_013001705.1 Flavobacteriales bacterium | reverse complement strand
AATCGGTGGAGTGTGAAGGAAAGCTTGTGGGCTTCCTATCGGCATTTGATTGTGGCGAGGAACTCGAGGTGCATTATGTGGGCTTGGATTATGACTGCAACCGGGAACTCGGTCTATATCAGCGCATGCTTGTGGAATTCCTAAGAAGGGCCATCGAAGGCGGTCATCAGCGCATCAATTACGGACGTACAGCCGAGCAGGCAAAGAGTTCGCTAGGGGCTGAACCCGTAGAGATGCGCCTCTATACCAAGCACCGCAACATGATCGCCAATCGATTGATCACCCCTCTGATGGCCTCGGTGGCTCCCAATTCCTTTGAATTGCGCAGTCCGTTCAAGCAGGTCAAGGTAAGCTGATATGGATTCACTCACCCAGATCGTACTCGGAGCAGCCGTTGCCGAACTGACTATCGGTCGCAAAGTGGGCAATCGGGCCATCCTCTGGGGAGCCGTGGCCGGCACCATTCCCGATCTGGACGTCTATACCGGCTTCATCTTCGATGACCTCACCAAGAATGAGATGCACCGGGCTTTCAGTCATTCACTCTTCTTCTGTCTCATAGCAGCCCCTGTCTTCTCCTGGCTCGTGATGAAGCATGAGAAGGCCTTCTTGGCCACCTTCTTAGCAGCCGTCCTGGGGCTCTTCGTATTGGGAGGTGCTCCCTTGACGGGATGGCTCATCGTCACTGGTATCTTCCTATTCTTGGGATTCTTCATCTGGCGCATGAAGCCCATCGCGCCCATTTCTACCCGTACAGATTGGACCCGCATGATGTTCTGGACCTTGTTCACGCATCCGCTGCTGGATGCACACACCTCCTGGGGTACCCAATTGCTCTGGCCCTTGCCTTGGAAGTACTCTTGGAATAACATCTTCGTGGCCGATCCGCTGTATACCGTGCCCTTCTTGCTCTGTATGATCATCGTACTCTTCTTGAGCCGGAAGAACGACCTGAGGCGCATGATGACCCTCACTGGTATCGTGATCAGTTCTACCTATATGCTCTTCACCCTTTTCATGAAATGGGTGACCTTCTCCCGATTCACCGAATCATTGGAAGAACAAGGCTATGACCTCATCGATATCTCCACACGCCCCACCGTACTCAACTGCATTCTCTGGACCGCCAATGTAGATGTGGGGGATGCCTATCTCATGTCCTACTATTCGGTCTTGGATAAAAGTCCCATCCACTGGGTACGCATTCCCAAGAACGAGCACTTATTGGCCCCATTGGCCCATCACGAGGAGGTGGAGCGGTTATGGCATTTGACCGCAGGAGAATTCGCCATCACTCAGAAGAACGATACCCTCGTCTACAACGACCTACGATTCGGGATGTTCGGAGAACCCGTGGAGGGAGGTGATTTCGTCTTTGCCTACAAGTTGATCCCAGATGGCGACCGCCTCATCGTAGAGGAGATTCCGCCACCGCGTCCAGAAGGAGAAGAGGCCAAGCAACAGTTCGCTGAACTCTGGGAGCGGATCAAGGGCATCTGAAGTCCTAGTTTATTTATGAAAGTCGCTTTCAGTCCTATCTATCGCTACGACCTCTTACCTGTAGGACATCGCTTCCCGATGGACAAATACGACTTACTGTCCGAGCAATTGCTACGCGAGGGTACTGTGGATAGTATCGATTTCTTCCATCCCGAGCCCTTGACCGAGGAGCAGATATTGCGCACCCATAGCTCCGACTATTGGGATAAACTCAAGCACGGCACTTTGAGCCGTAAAGAGATACGCGCCATGGGCTTTCCCTTTCACGAGAGCCTGGTCTGGAGAGGGCGGCATATCGCTAATGGTACATTGCAGTGTGCCTATCATGCCATGCAAGGCGGTGTCTCCCTCAATATTGCAGGAGGCACCCACCATGCCTATGCCGATAGAGGTGAGGGCTTCTGTCTTTTCAACGATATGGCCATCGCCAGTACCGAGCTGCTCTATCGCGGGGATGTGAGTCAGATCCTCATCATCGATCTGGATGTACATCAGGGAAATGGCACCGCACATATCTTCCAGGATGAGCCGCGTGTATTCACTTTCAGCATGCATGGGGCACATAACTATCCTCTTCGTAAAGAGCAGAGTGACCTGGACATAGGCGTGCCGGATGGTACAGGAGATGCGACCTATTTGGAGATCCTATCCGAGCAACTCCCTCGATTGATCGATACGGTAACCCCCGATCTCATCTTCTATTTGAGTGGCGTGGACGTACTGAAGAGCGACAAGCTCGGCCGCTTGGGCATGAGCCTGCAGGGATGCAGGGAGCGGGACCGAAGGGTGTTCGAAGTTGCCCGAGAAGCCGAGATACCCGTGGCCGTGAGCATGGGCGGAGGCTATTCCGAGCGCATACGCGATATCATCGAAGCTCATGCCAATACCTTCAGAGAGGCAAAGAGGG
Source organism: Flavobacteriales bacterium (assembly GCA_013001705.1). Classification (NCBI taxonomy): domain Bacteria; kingdom Pseudomonadati; phylum Bacteroidota; class Flavobacteriia; order Flavobacteriales; species Flavobacteriales bacterium. The sequence goes on along the minus strand of JABDLZ010000021.1, from coordinate 452 downwards.
TGTTTTCTTGAAGGATTGATTACCGTGCGATTGATCATGGTCGAATAGAAAGGGTAGCTTCGAACTAGCCATAATCCTTATTCACCTATTCCAAGAATGCTCCCTCTTTCCTTTATAGCCTTGACGCTGCTTGTCAATCTTCTGCTGATCCGTATCGGCTTTCAGGCTTTGAGAACAGAGGAGAGGTCCTTGAAGTGGCGCCTAGTCATTGCGCTGGTCCTTTGGCAGGTACTCATCTACTTGATCGCTGATAGTAGGCTTCTTATGTCCCATGATTTCCCGCCTCGCTTTGCCTTGGCCTTCATCTTTCCTTCCTTTTTCTTCATCGGGTTCTTCCTCTATTCCAATCGGAACCGGGAATGGCTACATCGTATTCCACGCTCTTGGCCGGTCTATTTCCAATCCTTCCGTATCGTAGTGGAGACCTTGTACATTCATGCATTGGCAGAAGG
>JABDLZ010000020.1 GCA_013001705.1 Flavobacteriales bacterium | reverse complement strand
CAATTCACCTGCCCGCTGTGGGATGAGTACCTGAGTGGCCAGATGGGCCTTGCGGTAGTCCTTACCATCTATGCGCTCGAATTCCTGTGCCCATTGCGGGCTCTCTACCAATTTGTCATCCTTCCAGAAGCCGCTGTGTTGAGGAAGTTGTTCGTGCTGTTCCAAGTCGAATCGCGGATATCGGTTGTAGAGCATGTAGGTGACTACCAAGGGCTCACCCACGACCACTTCGGTCTTATTGGCGAACATGCGTACCATGCAGTCTCCGGTACTTCCACCACCGCCTTGCACCCGGTTCGAGGTAGCGGGAGAGGAGTTATTCTGAGCAGCTGCGTCATTCTTCACCACCTCGATGTCTAGGGAACTGGACTTCAGTGTTCCCGTTTCGGTCTGGGCAGATGCGCTCTGAATGGTGAACTTGCCCAATTTCTCAGGGACAAGGAAATAGGAATGGGATACCTCCATACTGACCACTCCGTTGACCCATTGGGTGGATGTCGACCGGCTGGGTCCGGCATAGATGGTGAAGTCGGAGAAATCAGGAGGGACGATATTCCCCTGTGTACCTTTCAAGGTGATAGTGAGTTTGAAACGCTCGCCTATGGGAACCGGATTCTTATTGACCGTCATAGTCAATGAAGGGCTTTGGCTCCAAGCTCCTAAGCTCAGCCCCACTATCATACATATGCTTATGAAAGCTCTCATTTCACCAGTCCTTCTCTATTTTGATGGGTTCACCTTTGATGCGTTCCTTACCTAGTTTCTCCTGCAGGTCCTTTTCGTTCTGATCGAGTGCTTCAAGCAATTGCTCAGCTTCTTCCTTGCTCATCTCGTTAGAAGGCTCAGGCTGTTCTTGATCGGATTCCTGCTCACCTTCATCCCCTTGATCAGGCTGTTGTTCCTGCTCCTTTTCTGAATCCCCTTCATCATCTTGTTCCTGTTCACCGTCCTCATTCTGCTCTTGCTCTTGGTCCTGCTCCTGCTCTTGGTCCTGACCACCACCGCCACCGGCTTCATCCTTGAGAAGCTTTTGTGCGTAGGCCAGATTATATCGGGTCTCCTCATCGGTCGGAACGGCACGCAATGATTTCTTATAAGCTTCAATACTCGCACGGACCAATTGCTGGGGATCGGGTGCTTGCACACTGTCACTCTCAGCAGGAGGATTTTCCATCAGATAGCGCGCTGCATTCAGAAAAGAGTTGCCCACATTATGGAAGGCACGTGCTTTATCCTCTTTCTCGATAGCATCGGCTGCGGCCATCTCAAAGTGTTTACTGGCTTCTCCTAGATCACCTTTCCTGTAATGGGCACTTCCGAGATTATAGGTCGCTTTCCCATAACTGCCATCCACTTCCAGGGCCTGTTGATAGAGGTCCATGGCCTCATCATAGCTTTCTTCTTCATAGGCATCATTGCCTTTGCGCAAGAGGCTTTTTTCCTTCTGCGCTGAAGCCTGTGATAGTGAGAGAAGCACACAGACCATGAAGGCCAGTACCCGAATCCCAGTGATATATGCCATGCCGTTGTTCATGCGTATCAATCAAAAATATCCATCCGATGAAACCATCTGCTGCGCTTGAAAGGCAGCAGACTTTCAATCACGAGAAGAAAGGCGGCCAATAGGAGGAAGATCTGGAATCTATCCTCGAAATCCGCATACTGCTCGGTGCCGAATTCGTTGTCATCCATGGATTCGATCTCGTCCAGGATGGCACCAAGTCCTGTGCCAGCGTTGCTCGCCCTGACAAAAACTCCGTTACCTGCCGAAGCTACCTGGATGAGCATGTTCTCATCTAATTTGCTGATCACCGTTTCTCCGCTCTTATCCTTCTTATAACCGATGACCCTTCGCCCTTGACGTACGGGTATTGGAGCACCTTCGGGAGAGCCCATTCCTATGGTATGTACAGTGATCCCTTGCTCCTTGGCCCTACCTGCGGCCTCCATGGCATCGTCCTGGTGATTCTCCCCATCGGTGATCACGATGATCGATCGACTGCCTTCGGTATCCTCTGAGAAACTCTCAGTGGCCAAGTCGATGGCCGTCCCTATGGCCGTCCCTTGGGTAGGTACCATCTCTGTGTTGATCCCTTTCAAGAACATCTCTGCCGCGGAATAGTCGGTGGTGATGGGAAGCTGGACATAAGCATCCCCAGCAAATACTATCAATCCTACACGGTCGCCATGTAATTCTTTGAGCAATTGGGAGATGGCACGCTTGGCCTTGACCAGTCGGGAAGGTGTGATGTCATCGGCCAGCATGGAATTGGAAACGTCCAAGCAGATGATGATATCCACACCCGAGTAACGTACCTCCACCTCCTTCTTCCCAAATCGGGGATTCATCACTGCGAGTAGGATAAAGGCGATTGCCCAACGCCAGAGAATGAAGTGGATGATATGTCGCGCTGTACTGATGTTGGGCGCCACCTGTGCTCCGAGATGGTGATCGCGGAAGCGTTCTAGACCTCTGGACCTACGTCTCAGTGACCAAAGGAACAGAGGTGCAAGGATGGATGACCCGATCAGATAGGGCAGCCAATCCATCCGCTGAATATTGAAATTAGGGATGGATGGGATCAGCCAGAGGAACAGCACGGCCAGTGTAGCGAAGAATAGCACTTCATTGATGAGCACCCAGATGAGCGCGGTACGCAGTCGATATGTGCCTTTTCCTTTCATTCTATAACCCGGAAGAATACAGTGAAGAAGAGGTGATAGAGTAGGATCCAACCCAAGCCGCTCAAGGCGATAGGGAAGAACTTCTCGGTCTTCTTACTGTATTCGGTCACATTGATACGCGTCTTTTCCAAGCGGTCGATCTCCTGATAGATCGCCTCCAATTTGCTCCTGTTCGTAGCTCGGAAATACTGCCCTCCGGTCTCCTCTGCGATCTGCTTCAGACTTTCTTCATCGATCTTGACCTGTACCCGGTCATAGATATATCTACCGTTACGATCGATGGCCACCGGGGCGCGAGCGGTACCCGAAGATCCCACCCCGATGGTATAGGTCCGTACTCCGAATTGCTGCGCGATCTTGGCTGCATCGGTCGGGTGGATGGCACCAGCCGTATTCTCTCCGTCAGAAAGCAAAATGACCACCTTGCTCTTCGCATCGCTATCCTTCAGTCGACTTACTGCTGTGGCGAGCCCCATTCCGATAGCAGTTCCCCCTTCCAGTCGGCCGGTGCGCACTTCGGAGAACATGCGCTGTAATACGGTATGATCGGTGGTCAAAGGTACTTGGGTAAAGCTCTCTCCTTCGTAGATGACCAATCCTATTCGGTCATCCGGTCGCGATCGGATGAAGTCCATGGCTACTTCCTTGGAGGCTTCTATGCGGTTGGGCTTGAAGTCTTGGGCAAGCATGGAGGTAGAAACATCCAAAGCGATGATGATGTCGATTCCTTCTGCCGTTCTATTCTCCCAGCTCTTATTGTCCTGCGGCCGGGCCAGCGCGATGATGAGCAAGGCGATTCCCAGCAGTTTCATTCCGAAGAGGATATGACGGAACCATGCCTTGAAAGGCAGCCCCTTCATGGTGAATTGGTCCAAGGTACTCAGGTGAACTTGGCTGTATACCCTTTCAAGAGTGCCGATATAGATCAAGCCGATGAATGGGATGGAAAGGAGCAACCAGAAGAACTGCGGGTCGGCAAATTCATAGCGGGAGCTCAATAAGAGCCAAGCGCCCAAGGATGCTAGTACACCCAATAACACTCCTATGATCGCCCAGATCCTGTTCATGTCTCGCTGGTCATGTTATGGGATGCCACCGTGTTGCTGTCTTCCTGCTCCGCATGCTGTTCTGCTACTGGTCTGGTACGCTCTATAAATCGGAAGGCACGTTCCAAATGATCGACAGCCACGCTCGAGGAGGGATTCTCCTTGGCGAACTTGACCATGTCCGATGTGAACAGCAAGGATTGTAGATAATCTTGATCTTCAGACGAGAGTCCCTTATAACGGATGTCTTGCATGATCTCCTTGCTGGTCTGCTCCAATGCAGGCACTCCATAGCGACCTTCCAAGTACGCTCTCAAGGTATCAGTAAGCTCGCTGTAGT
>JABDLZ010000019.1 GCA_013001705.1 Flavobacteriales bacterium | reverse complement strand
TCTCATCCGATGGAGGCTGGTCGACTGGAGTGGCCATAGCGGATATCAATGGAGATGGACTGAAGGATATCTACGTCTCCCGGTTCTTACTTGAGGATGAAGCGCTCCGGAAGAACCTCCTCTACATCAACAAAGGGGAAATGCGATTCGAAGAGAGCGCTAGCGACTTTGGCCTGGATGATTCCGGCTATTCCATCCAAGCGGCCTTCATAGACTATGACCGGGACGGGGACCTGGATCTCTATTGCGTCAATCAACCTCCCAATCATTCAAGCAGACGCATGCAGTTGAAAGGCAAGATCGACTACAGCTTTACCGATCGTCTCTATCGTAATGATGGTGAACAATTCACAGAAGTCACGGAAGAAGCCGGCATCACCAACTACGCCTATGGTCTCAGCGCTGTAGTGAGCGATATCAATGCAGATGGATGGCCCGATATCTACGTCTCCTGTGATTTCGATGAGCCGGATCTCTTGTACATCAATCAGCAGGATGGTCGCTTCAAGAATGAAGCCGATGCCCAGCTCCAGCATATGTCCAACTTCAGCATGGGAGCAGACATAGCTGACGTCAACAATGATGGCCTGCTGGACATATTCACAGCCGACATGGTAGCCGAGGACAACAAGCGCCTTAAGACCAATATGAGCGGGATGAATCCCCAGAAGTTCTGGACCTTGGTCGATAGCGGATACCATCACCAGTATATGTTCAATGCTCTGCAGCTAAATAGAGGTCAGGGACATTTCTCTGAGATCGCCCAGCTATCTGGAATCTCCGCTACCGACTGGAGTTGGAGCACTCTTTTTTCCGATCTGGATCAGGACGGGGACAAGGACTTGATCATTACCAATGGATTGAAACGGGATGTGCGCGATAACGACTTCAATATCCAGCGAAGGAAAAAGGTGCGTGAGCTAGAAGCTGAAGCCCAGAGTCAAGGTAAGAATGGCATCTCCATCAATCCATTAGAACTGCTGGCGCTCTCTCCTTCTACGCCTATTGGAAACTACTTCTTTGAGAATCTGGGTGACCTCACCTTTGCCAAGTCCATGGAAGAATGGGGTGTGGATCAGAAGATGATCTCCCAAGGTGCCGCTCTGGCCGATTTGGACAGGGACGGTGATCTCGATATCGTATTCAACAACATGGACGAAGCTGCAAGCATCTATGAGAATAAGCGGGAGTCCTATCTGGATCATCATTGGATAGGCATTGAATTGGACACTCCTCAGCCTATAGGCACTGTCGTGCAGATCGAAACGAATCAGGGCATACAAGTCCTGGAATGCCGTCCCGTGACCGGATATATGTCTACGAGTAGCTCCCGATTGATCTTTGGACTTGGAGCTTCCGAGAGTATTTCGAAGATGAGCATCCGATGGCCGGATGGAGAGCAAGAAATGTGGACCGACCTCGAAGTGGATCGATACATGACCCTTCGCCCTGGAGATGGTGAATCAGCGCCAAGTACCAGAGCCGAATCTACCGGTCTATTCACAGAGGTGGAAGGCATCGACTTCAGACATGAGGAGAATACTTTCGATGATTTCGAGACAGAGATCCTACTACCTCATCGCATGTCCACCATAGGCCCGTGCATGTGCAACGGAGATGTAAATGGGGATGGACTTGAAGATGTATTCATCGGTGGAGCACAAGGCCAACCTGGAGAGCTCTACTTACAAGACGGCATGGGTGGATTCCATCCAGGGATTCCACTGGGAGATGTAAAGTATGAGGATACAGGCTGTGCTATTTTCGATGCTGATAGGGATGGCTGGAAGGACTTATACGTGGTGAGTGGAGGAAACGAGGAGCGACAGGACCTATCCGTCTATCAGGACCGACTGTATCGCAATCAAGGATCCGGCAGTTTAAAACGGGAGGTTGCCGCTCTGCCTGAGATACACACGAGTGGAAAGAGTATCGCGGTCGCGGATTTCGACCAGGACGGTGATCTGGACATCTTCATCGGAGGGCGTCAAATCCCCGGTAAGTACCCCTATCCACCGGATAGTCATCTATTGATCAATGAAGGAGGCGTATTCAAGGATAGGACTTCTGAAATCGCTCCTGAACTTCTCTCTCTGGGTATGGTGACCGATGCCCTCTGGCATGACCGGGATGGGGATGGAGATGAGGACTTGAGCCTTGTAGGTGAATGGATGCCCATCACCTTCTTTGAGAACCAAAATGGTCGATTGACAGAATCTGGACTTGTACCCAACTCCGTAGGTTGGTGGAATGCTCTGGAATCCATGGACATCGATGGCGATGGAGATGAGGACCTGATACTCGGTAATCTGGGCCTCAACATCAAGTACAAGGCCAGTTCAGAAGAGCCTTTCCAGATATTCTCAGCCGATTTTGATGAGAATGGAAGCAACGACATCTACATGGCCTACTATCAAGAGGGGAATTGCTTCCCAGTAAGGGGTAGGCAGTGTTCTTCACAACAGCTGCCTTTCGTCAAGAAGAAATTCCCCACCTACAATGAATTCTCCGAAGCCACGGTGTATGAAGTGCTCGGTGAGGATACAGCAGGTGCGCTCAATTATCAGGCGGAGATCTTTGAATCGATCTACCTGATCAATGAAGGAGATGGATATCGAATGGAAGCCTTGCCTGTAGAAGCTCAATTCTCCGTAGTGAACAGTATCATCGTCCAAGACCTGGATGGAGATGGGCACGAGGATATCTATCTGGCTGGAAACCATTTCGACCGCGAGGTAGAGACCACACGTAGCGATGCCAGCTATGGAGTCTTCTTAGGGTCGGATGGTTCAGGGAACTTCGTCAGCAGACCGCTGACCGAGCTGGGCATTTATGCCGGCTTCGATGTGCGAGAGGTGCTTTGGGTAGAAGGCAAAGAAAAAGACCTGCTCATCATTGCAAGCAATGACGACCAGGTCCGGACATTCGCGGAAAACCAGGTTAGCGAATAATCACTTTCTGTGTGATGCTCCTTTGGGCATCACTCATTCTCAGCATATAGATTCCCTCTGTATGCTGGTCATGGAAATATAATTCTGTACGTTCTGTTGGATATTGGAGTGCCCATCGGTCCACTAGTTTTCCAGTGATATCTATGAGCTCGACCTCTAGCCGATCAGGTGACACCCCTCCTAGGTCCAAGATGAATCGGCTATCTATGATGGGGTTGGGTAGAATATGGATGCCTTGTGAGGTCCATTCTGCTATTCCGGTGGTCATGCAATCCATGTCTTCTATCTCTACTGTGAAGAAACTGGCGCATTGATTCTCATCGATGATATCTGCCGTATACAATCCGAATCGAACTGACTCCAGAACATGGCCTGTCTGAGCA
>JABDLZ010000018.1 GCA_013001705.1 Flavobacteriales bacterium | reverse complement strand
TGAGATGTCAGAAGCCTTTTCTCATTTCAAGAAAGCCTTCTCCAAGAAAAAGGCTTAGTCCATCCCGTGTAGTCAAGTTATGCCACGCACTTCCCATCTTGCATCTACCTCACCCTACCCGCTAGCTCTGGAAGTAGACAGGGCAGAGGGTATCTACATATGGGATGCTGATGGGAAGAAGCACTACGACCTTATTGCTGGCATCGCTGTCAATAATCTCGGTCATCGACACCCTGCCGTGGTCAAGGCCATCAAAGAGCAGGTTGATCGCTATCTGCACATCATTCCCTATGGGGAGTTCACCCAGGAGCCTCAAGTACGCCTTGCTTCCATGCTGAATGAGGTCCTACCGGATGGATTGGATTGCTCTTACTTCGTCAATTCCGGTACCGAAGCGATAGAAGCGGCCCTAAAACTTGCAAAACGTGCTACGGGAAGGACCGAGTTGATCGCGATGAAACGATCTTATCATGGGAGTACCCATGGCGCCCTGAGCGTGACTGGGAATGAGAAGAAGAAATACCATGCTCGCCCCCTATTGCCCGATGTACGATTCATCGATTTCGATTGTCTGGGCTGTTTGAGTAAGATCACTGAGCGTACGGCAGCCGTCATTATAGAGCCTATCCAAGGAGATGCAGGAGTGCGTATCCCACGCAAAGAATACCTCCAAGAATTACGCGCCCGCTGCTCCCAGGTGGGAGCCCTGCTCATCTTCGATGAGATCCAGACCGGCCTCGGCCGGACGGGCGCTATGTTCGCCTTGGAACATTTCAAAGTCACTCCCGACATCCTATGCCTAGCAAAGGCCCTCGGTGGGGGCATGCCCATAGGCGCATTTATCGCCAGCCAGGACCTCATGGATCTATGGACTCATGACCCTGTGCTCGGTCATATCACCACCTTCGGTGGTCATCCGGTCAATTGCGCTGCGGCTGTCGCCAACATCCAGATGCTCAGAGATACCGATATCATCACTCGGGTCGAGGAAAAGGGGTTGCTCTTCGAATCCTGCTTGGACCATCCGAGTATTGTCGAGATCAGACGTAAAGGACTGATGTTGGCCGTGGAATTCGAGGATCCAGAGATCGTACAACGGATCGTCCATGGCTGCCTGGAACGCGGAGTGATCACTTTCTGGTTCTTGAGTGACCCGGTGAGCTTCCGTATCCAACCTCCACTCATCATCACCAAAGATGAGATCCAAGAGGCCTGTGCACGGATCAGAGAGGCCATCGATGCTGCCACCCTATGAATTCAATGATATGCGCTTTCGGATTTGCCTCATTCACCTGTGAGCCACTATCTTGAGTTCAAATCACTGACCATGCCCCTTCACCCTATTCGCTCCATACTGATCCTGTTCCTATTTGCGGTGCTTGCTGGAACCGAGGGTCACGCCCGATCCATTGAATTCGAATCAGGAGGTGATTGTGATATCACCGACATCTACATGGAATATCTCGAATGCGAGAATGGGCAATTCTACATCGACTTCGAGTTCGAATACTTCGGCACCTCTGACTCCTTCATCCTCATAGGCAACGGAGAAGAGTACGGCACCTTCTCTTATGGTGAATTGTACTATACGGTGGGTCCATTCGATGGTACAGTCGAGACCATATACGAACTCATCATCATAGACTCTGAAGATTCCTTTTGCTCGGGATTCATCGAATTCTCGAGTATAGACTGCGGTATAACCGATTGCGCTGTGGAAGGACCGGAACTCTTCGATTTCTACTGCGATACGGACAGCACCTACAGTTTCCTCCTGGCAGCGGAATTCATCGATCCAGGCAACGATTTCTTTGACCTCTGGGTCAACAACGAGTTCTACGGTTTCTATGCCATCTCCGAGCTGCCCATCAGTGTGGAGGGCATCACTCCGAGGGATGTGGAATACGACATCGTACAGATATGTGTCAATGATGATCCGGAATGTTGTGCGGTGCTGGAGTTTCTACCTCCAGACTGCTTGGAGCAGAGCGAGTGTAGCATAGAGATCATCGAGCTCTTCGAGTTCGACTGTGAAAGTGATTCCAGTTATCAATTCTATCTCGCAGCGGAGATTATTGAGCCTGGTAATGACTTCATCGAAGTATGGGTCAATGAGCAGTATCAGGGGTATTATCTGATCGAAGAACTCCCATTGGCCATCACCGGTATCATTCCCATGGATATCGAATGGGAATTCATCGAGGTGTGCATCAATGATGTAGCGGATTGCTGCTATTCCATGAGCTATCAAGCTCCCGATTGTACCATCAATTCTCTGATCGATCACACGTCATCGCTGGATCTACTCCAAACGCCAGATGGAATTATCGTCACAGGATTGGAAACAGGCCAGCGCTACAGTGCTGAGATCTACGATATGCAGGGACGCAGAATTTCTCAGAGCGTGATACCCAGTACAGGCCGGATCGATACCCGGGCCCTGAATGCGGGTGTCTATCAGGTGATCATAGGTACGGATGAACAAATAGTATCTTCCCTGCAATTCATCAAGTAGTTCGCGACCTATGCCAAGCGATTGGACATCCTTCAATCCTCATTCTTTTCTACTAGAAGATGATCGAGTCCTACTCCGCACCCTGAAGCCGGAGGACTTGGAGCATTTGATCCCATTTGCTGTAAAAGAGCCAGAGATCTGGACCTATTCCCTTCAGAATGCTGGAAGTGAAGCGTCAATGAAGAAATATATCGAGCGGGCCTTGGAGGATATGAAGAATGAGCGATCCATCCCTTTGATCGTATATGACAAGAAGCTGGAATCCTATGCTGGATCCACCCGATACTATGATATCCAAGTCCATCATCGCGCATTGAGCATAGGCTATACCTGGTATGGCAGAGACTATCAAGGCACCGGTCTCAACAAGCATTGCAAATACCTGATGCTGAAGAATGCATTCGAAGAGTGGGACTACGAACGGGTGGAATTCAGAGCAGATGCCAAGAATGCGCGGAGCATTGCAGCTATGAAAAGCATCGGCTGTACTGTAGAAGGCATCCTTCGCAATAATTGCACTTCACCCACAGGCCGCAGGGATAGTATCGTCTTGAGCATACTCAAGGATGAGTGGTACGCACGGGTCAAAGGTCTATTACAATCCAAACTATAGGTCCAGATACCCTTTGATCGCATTGACATACGACTCGAAGGCCTTCTTTCCCTTAGGTGCAATGCGGAGATAGGTCTTCGGATAATTGTTCTCGAAGGTCTTGTCCACCTTCACATACTCCGCCTCTTTGAGCTTCTTGATCTGGTGACTGAGATTGCCCTGAGTCGCGCCTGTTACTTCTTTGAGGTAATTGAAATCCGCTTTATTGACCTTCATCAATACCGATACGATGGCCAATCTGACCTGGGAATTCAGTACGCTATCTAGATCCTTGAACTTCAACTCACTTGGCATTTCGAAGCATAAGACCAGGGATGATGTAGCCGAGCAGCAAAGCCCCAGCACACAGCAATAATACCTCGACCCCTGGTACGAACACCGTAGCGATCGCACCGATGAACAGCACGATGCCACCTAGAATGAGCGGATTGAATTTGATATTCAAGCCCGTGATCAAGGTTCCTGCTCCAGAGATCATCAATATCAGACCTACAGGCTGCACGCCCATCTGACTGGAAAGGAAGAGTACGATGAAGAGACTGATGCCCAGACCGATCCACAGGTTCTTAGTGAACATCCCTGTATAGGTCTCATAGCCTACCCTCTTTGAATCAGAATATCCCTTGACTCCAGAGATGATCCCCCCGGCTACCATCAGCACGGGCCAAGCGATGTAGGGTGGGAAGGAGATTTCTGAGACGACTAAGAAGTAGTGGAGCAGACAGGCTATTCCTACCAAGAATCCCCAGAGTAGGAAATAGAAGCTATTCTGTTTCAGATTGTCCTTGTTGTCCTGAATGACCTTCGAGATGAGTTCCAAACTCTCTTCTGGGTCCAATGTCCTATCGTTTTCCATGATGATTGTTTTGTTAACTACAATGCAATATTAATGTAGTTTGCAATACAAACCAAATAAATCTTCAACTAAGCGCACACTACATCAGACTGTTCCCCCAGACTTGAAAAGGGAATGTCACTACTGGAAAGGCAGATACGTGAAGTAGAACGGTCTATCTAGACACTTTCAACACGGTGCTCAGAGCATCAGCTTCTACACGGATGAAATAGATTCCTGGAGTTGATGGAAAGAAGAAGTCAATCTGCTGCTGAGCACGATATGTCTCCTCAGCGACTTGCTTTCCCGTGATGTCGATCAAAGTGATATGAATGGACTCGAAATTCCTTCCCAGATCGAGCTGAGCAAGGCCCGACTCCCTATTCATCCGCAGTTGGATCTGCTGAGCGAGATTCTCCTCTAGACCTACCACCCAATCGAGACATTCTGATGTATCGGTACAGGTCTCGGTCACGATGACCGCATAGCTACCTGTGACTTCGGGTAAGAAGCTCTGTTCTATCGCTCCATCGACCATATCACCGGCACAAGTGATCCATTGATAGGCGGCATTCACGGCATCTGCGATGAATCCATCCATGGTCTGTGTTACGCCCACATTCACTTCAGGAATAGTCAAGTCGATGGTGATGATAGAGTCACATCCTGTAGAATTAGGGATGGTATCGCTGTAAACACCTGAACTGGTCCACGTATAGTTACCACTCGGTGAGGTATAGCTATCACAAGCGGTCACACTCTGATCGGAGCTCGTATTGGAGCATTGAATGAGTTTTTGGGTGAAGACATCGAAATTTCCATCTGCGGTAAGGGTGAATGCCTCGCCACTCGGATCGAAGTCGGCTGTCTGTTCGAAATAACCGGTCGTATAGATGGCATTGTTCTCATCGAGTTGTATGCTGATAGCGCGGTCATCGGAACCCCCTCCTATCTGTGCCGCCCAAACGAATTCCCCACTGGAATCCAGTATGCTCTGGAAAGCGTCTTCACCTCCATTAGCTATAAGGAATGTAGCCCCATCTCCTGGATCGGCATCGATGCCGAACTCGAAACTTCCGCAGAGATAGACTTGTCCGCTCCCATCTACATCTACTGAAAAACTGATATCCTCTCCGAAGCTTCCAAAGGACTTGGCCCAAGTGAATGCACCTGAATTGTCCAACTTGGTCACAAAAGCATCATAGACTCCCTCTGAACTGAGGTCGAAATTGGCTGCACCGGGATCGAAATCGCTGGTATTGGAGAAATATCCCGTCAATAGAATACTCCCATCCGCATCCAAGGCAATACCACGGCCTTGATCCTCTCCATCACCACCCATTTGCTTGGCCCATTGGAATGATCCATCTGCAGCTAGTTTATGGACGTAGATATCGAAGTTACCAGCAGAGGTCAGATTGGAAACTGCAGCACTGGGATCGAAATCTGCTAGACCCCAGAAAAATCCAGTGGTATAGATTGCACCACTTGCATCCACCACCACATCATGTCCTTCATCATCTACCGATCCGCCTAGTCGTCCGGCCCAGATAAAATTCCCATCTGCATTGAGTTTGGCCACAAATGCATCATAGCCTCCAGCAGGAGTCAGTGTGGACGTACCGCTACCCGGATCGAAATCAGCCTCACCATTGAAGGCCCCTGTCAGAATTATATTCCCATCATTGTCCAAGGTCAGCGCGTAGCCTATCTCGAATTGAGCACCAGTGAATTGCTTGGCCCATACGAAGTTCCCGTCACTATCCAGTTTACTTATGAAACAATCATAGAGCCCTCCTGATGTCATATTGAAGGTACCTGCACCCGGGTCGAAATCTATCGTCTCTGAAAAATACCCTGTGGTATAGACATTTCCGTCCCCATCTGTGACCACATCATATCCCACATCGAATGAACTCCCACCGAATTTCTTGGCCCATAGGAATTGCCCATCGGCATCTACCTTACTGATGAATACATCATCAAACCCTGAATTACTTAGCTCGAATGTTCCGGGTCCGGGGTCGGTGTCTATCGTACCTTGATAGCTACCTATCGTCAATACACTGCCTTCAGCATCCACAGTCACGCCATTGGCGATCTCAAATCCCTCGCCCCCTATCTGATTGGCCCAGTCGAATTGCTGCGCAATAGAGCAGAAGCAGATGGAAAGAACGAAGAGCGAAGAGTATATGTATTTGATCATATGAAATATGTATTCAGGGGTATGGATCGACTATCTATGAGACATACCGGCCCTTGTCCATAGATGTGGACCAGCCGGATTCTTTGAATTTAATTCTGATTTTACTCTACTATGAGTCTTCCTTGATGTTGCTGACCATTCTCAGCAAGTACACGATATATGTATACTCCTTGATCCAGATCGCTCACATCCAATCGGTAGACCGAGGTGCGGACATTAGCCACGTCTTTGACCACGATACCGGTTGGAGATGCAATGGTCAAATCATAGTACTTCCCTACCTCAGCCACACTGAAATTGAAGAAGTCCTTGGACGGATTCGGATGCACCGTTACGACCGATGAACTGCCCGGATTGAAATACACGCTCGCTAGATCGGAATCCTTGAAGGTTCCATCTTCATCCGTCTGGCGCAGCTTATAGTAGGATAGTCCGCGTATCGGATCAGGATCTTTGTAGGAGTACTCAAGGATCTCACTCGAGTTACCTGCTCCATCGACTCTTCCGATCTCTTCAAAGGTCATCCCATCTTCGCTTCGGAAAACAGTGAAATAATCATTGGATATCTCACTGGCCGTGCTCCATACCGTCTTGACTACGTCTTCCATGGGAATGGCTTCGAAGTACACTAGATCGATAGGCAGTACAGAAGGACAATCAGGTGATTGTGGAGCCGGATAGGTCAACTCAATGGTCAGATCATATTCTATCAGCTGACCATCCTGACCATCAATTACTATGTAATAGGTGCCATTGGGCAATGGGGCATTTCCAGTAGGTCTCAGTCGGAAGCATGATGCATCACTCGAGAAATTCATGATGGTCTGCGTACTTCCTGAGCAGTTACCAGGCTCCATGACCTGGACCTGAGCCACATTGCCAGGTGTACCTCCTGTAGTGACATTGTCGAATGTGATCACACAGGTAGGAAGATTGCTCAAGCAACTGTTCACCGAGAATGAGTGGATGGAAGTCACATTCATGATATTGTTGATTCCTCCTACATAACTGACGTAGGAACCTGTACATCCTTCATCCGCATCACCGGCCGGTGTGGACCCTAGAACAGGTTCGTTAGGACGTACCCCTGTACAAGCCGGATTCTCTCCTGCTGTAGCTGGACTATAGCCATTTCCTATCATACCAGCATTGCTCAATCCATTATAAGTCCATGATCCACTCGCATTGAAATCCGAGCCCATGTATCCGGTATTAGGACCTGAAGGACAATCATCCGATGTATTGGGTCGAGGTATGGCGGATTCAGCACAGAGGTTGAAAGTCGCATTACCCGGAGGATCGAATCCACCGAAGTCCCAGAATCGGAGGTAATAAGTACCAGCTGGGAGAAGTCCGATATTCAATCTAGGGTGCACCGGTGTATTACAGGGAGCCTCATCCCTTCCGCTACCAGCTTCATTACCCGGAGGAGCTCCGAGAACATCTCCGGCCGAACAATCGATCTGGGTCAGGCCGCTAATACTGTCTGTTCCACAGACTCCCGTAGGTGTCCCCTCATAAAGCCCCATGACCAGTAGTGCATTTCCTTGTGGAAAGGCATGGAGGATGGTGGGAGGAGAAAGTGCCGAGGAGACCGTGAATTTGAACCATATATCGTGGAAGACATCATTGGTATCCAAGAGGAGGTCCAGACCATTGCAACCTCGTACCCCTTCGTTCTTCAAGGGCTGGTACGTAGGGTCGTCTTCCGTTGTTCCTGGACGATTGTAGACATAGTCGTATTCACAATCGAATGGATTGGTGATTCCCACAGGATCGATCAGCGTAGTGATATCGACTGCAGAGAAAATGCAATCATTTTCTGGTAGAGGCGTGTAATCCACATTAATACAGAAAGGTCCAGTAGCTGTACCGTAGAGGTCCACCCGGATGTAATAGGTCGTTCCTGCAGTCAAAGTAGCGCTGGCCATTGCGGCAAGAGTATTATTAGTTCCATCATCCTCACCACACCCGATCTCGGTAAATGACCCACAAGTTCCTTGGAATATCTGCACTTGGGAATCCGGATTATCCGGTTCATTATCCAAGGATACCAAGTGAGGTCCTGTATTGGTGGGAGTCACAGTATACCATACCGTATTATCTGGACTACCAGTACCGAGCCAGCAGGAGCCAGCAGGTGGCTCTCCGAGCTCTGTGGAAGAACCGACATTGGTACCTGGAGTACATGGCGCATCCACTGTCAATGCTATGGCATTTGCGCAATCATCATTGGTCGCGGTAACGACCCTGGTGACTTCGATACAGAATGGTCTTCCATTATCAGAACCATTGACATCCACTTGCACATAGTAGGTGGTCAAAGGGGCCAAGGTCACCGTAGTGACAGCAGCATCTAAATTAGAGGTACCTCCATCTTCATTACATCCTCCTGTCACGGGTGTAAGGGCTCCACATGCACCTGAGAGGACCTGGACCTGAGAATCGGTCTCTGGAAGATTATCCAATGACACTCTATAGTCACCGGCAGCACCCGTAGTGAAAGTATACCAGACGGTCTGGTCGGGGACAGTGGCCCAGCACGCAGCAGCCGGCTCTCCGATTTCTACAGAAGCAGCTGCATTGGAACCAGTGGTGCACGCAGCATCCACGGTCAAAGAAATAGCATTGGCACAATCATCATTGGCAGGTGGAGGCACGTAAGCAACATCTATACAAAATGCTCCTCCATCAACGGCCCACAGGTCCATCTGCACATAATAGGTGGTCAAAGCTGTAGCATTCACTGTCGCTATTGCAGCAAAACTGTTATCGACTCCATCATCCTCGCTACAGGCCACGGGTGTGAGCGCTCCGCAGGTTCCACTATACACCTGTACTTGAGAATCAGGGTTGGGGTCATTATCCAGACTGACTTGATATACCCCGGCCACAGACGTGGTGAAAGTGTACCAAAGCGTCTGATTCTCCGGACCGAGCAAGTCCCAACATGCCGGGCTAGGCTCTCCTAATTCGGTGGTCGCACCGATGGTATTGCCCGCAGTACATGCTGCATCTACGGTCAATGCAATGGCATTGGCACAATTATCATTGGCAGGCTGAGCGAAGCCGGCAATGGACATAAGAATAACATGTAGGGTAAGTAGGTGTCTTATCATGGTCAAGCGCGTGTAAACAGATTTCGAAGTTGGCCTTTTAAAAAGGCCGCACTAATATACGGATTCTTATCATATTAAACAATGATTTTAATTTGTCTACATTATGGTATTAATTACCATAACTTCTTGAAAAACAATATCGTATTCAAGCGCATGAACCGGTATCAAGACCCCTGAACACTCGGTTTTGGCCTCCTTCTCATCTACCAGGATCTACTTCAGAACGTCATTTTTTCCGACTAGAGATTTTTTAGCTGAATTCACAATATATTTCAAGGACGTGATTCATTCTATTAAGTTGAAAGACTTGACCGAATGTCAAATTTCGTTGAATAGAAGTCCGACCTCACTTATGCCGAAGACTGTCAGAATGATTCAAAATCCGGTCTGACGCATTTCAATTAGGCAATGAAGCTACTCGACCATCCCGGATTATCATCTACTTTAGGACCTATGAATGCAGTGCTATACGAGAAGAAAGATAAAGTAGGGTACATCACCCTCAACCGTCCAGATGTGCTCAACAGTTTCAATATCCCTATGGGCAAAGAACTCCGGCAAGTATTGGAAGAATGCCGGGATGACGATTCCATACGAGCACTTTACCTGACTGGAGCCGGAAGGGCTTTCTGTGCAGGCCAAGAACTTCAAGAAGCCATCGCCCCAGACGGACCGGGTATCGGCACTATAGTGGATGAGACCTACAATCCGATCATCACCCTGATAAGAGAAATCCCAAAGCCTATCGTTTGCGGGGTCAATGGTGTAGCTGCAGGTGCGGGGGCCAACATCGCTCTGGCCTGTGACATCACCTTTGCCGTAGAATCAGCTAAGTTCGTTCAGGCTTTCAGCAGTATCGGCCTGATACCGGATAGCGGTGGCACCCATACCCTCCCCCGCCTGATCGGCTACCAGCGAGCGGCAGCTCTCATGTACACGGCCGACAAGGTTAGCGCTCAAGAAGCAGCCGATATGGGGATGATCTATCGCTGCGTGCCGGATGATGGCCTGAGTGAAGCCTATGCCTTTGCCTCCCGATTGGCCAGCCGTCCCACTAAAGGAATCGGTATGACGAAAATGCTGCTCAATCAAAGTCCGGTCAATACGATATTCGAGCAATTGACGCTGGAACGAGATGCGCAGATCAAAGCTTTTGACACTGAGGATTGCAAAGAAGGAGTCAACGCATTTCTCGAGAAAAGGAAACCAGAATATACAGGTCGATGAGCCAGCATAAGGACATTGTCAATCACATGATGTCCCATGATCGCTTCAGCCAGTGGTTGGGAATCGAGATCAAGGAAGTGCGACTAGGGTCCTGCATCTTGGAAATGACCGTCAGAGAGGAGATGTGCAATGGATTCGGAGTATGCCATGGAGGTATCCAATTCTCCTTGGCTGATAGCGCACTTGCATTCTCATGTAATGCCCATGGGATGAAGACCATGAGCATAGAAGCCTCCATCTCCCACTTTGCACCCGTGCATATAGGTGATGTGCTTACTGCACGGAGTAGTGAGA
>JABDLZ010000017.1 GCA_013001705.1 Flavobacteriales bacterium | reverse complement strand
CTGTGATGCCAGGCTACAGGTAGGGTAAGTAGCATGAAGCCACCGTTGAACATCAATAAAAAACTCAGGAATTTGAGGACGATCCTGTACTTGATCATCAGGCAAAGAATTTCTCGACCTTGTTGATGCATTCCGGTTTGGAAAGCACTACGACCAAATCCTTATCGCGGAAGAGGAAATCCTTATCAGGAATGATACCGACCCCATCGAGTATCACCCCACCTATACGCGCACCCTTGGGAAATTTGATCTTGCTGATACTCTTGTGATGGATCGGATCAGTGGGATTCACTTCGAATTCCAATACCTCACAGTCCGCACCATGCAGACCCGCCATGGCCATCACATCCCCTTTACGTATGTATCGGAAGATGAAATTAGCTGCGATGAGCCGCTTATTGATCATGGTATCTACCCCTACGCCTTGGGAGATATGGATATAGTCCATGTTCTCCACCAGAGCGATGGTCTTTCTCACACCGTGATTCTTGGCCGTCAAGCAGGAGATGATATTGGTCTCTGAATTCTCCGTCACCGCGATCACCATGTCCATCTCATCGAGATGTTCTTCTTCCAGCAATTCGATGTTCCGAGGGTCACCATGTATGACAAGCACCCCGCTCAGGTCAGAAGCGAGTGTGTGACAGCGTTGCTTGTCCTTCTCGATAATCTTTACGGTGTATTTCTTACTGAGGAGTCGAGCCGCATGATAGCCGATCTTGCCACCCCCCAATACCATGATCCGGTTGACCTCTTTCTGGTCCTGATTGGTGATGGAGAGTATGTTGGGTTCTCCTTCGGGGTCGGTGATGAAATAGGTATGATCCCCCATCTCGAATCGGGTACCTTCCTCAGGGATGATGGTCTCATTGTGGCGGAGTACGGCTACATTCTTGAAATGCTTGCGCTCCCCGTTGGGATAGAGTTCAGCGAGGGTCTTGTTGAGCAGTTTGGAATGCTCATCGATCTTGATACCCATCAGAGCGAGCTTCCCGTTCTCGAAGGAGAAGTGATCGGTCAGTACGGAGTGATTGACCAAACGCTTGATCTCTTGGGCCGCCAAGGTCTCCGGCAGGATGACCTCATCGATCCCGATCTCCTTCATGAAGGTATCCTTGCGGGCCATCATGTATTCCACATTACTCACCCGTACGATGGTACGCTTGGCACCCAGCCGCTTGGAGATAACGGCACTCGTGAAATTGACTTCTTCCGAGGAGGTCACCGCGATGAATAGGTCGCAATTCTCCACCTGGGCCTCGCGCAATATCTTGAAGGAAGTACTGGTCCCGAGGATGGTATGTACGTCCAAGTGTTTGGCAACATAGTCGAGTTTCTCAGCATCGGTATCTATGATGGAAGTCTGATGACTCTCCAAGGCCAAGAGTCGGGCCAAATGGAAACCTACATCTCCTGCTCCTGCTATTACAATTCTCATGGGTCGATCAAAGAGATGGACAAAGGTATGCGCCTTTGAATGGTCACCTATAGGGAATCGGTGAGAATTTATACGGGTCTGCCGTTCAATACTACCCGTTCGATCATCCGATCGGCAAAACGGTAGGGCAGCAGGGCAAATTCCTTCATCGGTCGGGTGATGATGAGGTCGGCCCGCTTGCCGCGTGTGATGCTCCCTGTAGTATCAGAGAGTTCCATGGCTGCAGCACCGTTGAGAGTGGCCGCATTGAGTGCCTCGATGGGATGCATGTTCATGCGTATGCAGGCCAAACTGAGCACAAATGACATGTTCCCCGTAGGGCTAGAACCCGGATTATAATCCGTGGCCAATGCGAGCAAGCCGTTGCTATCGATGATATCACGTGCCGGTGTATAAGGTATATCGATGAAGAAACTACAGGCCGGAAGCGCAGTGGCGATCGTGTCCGACTGACAGACGTCCTCTAGGTCGGAGCCCTCCATCACCTCCAGATGATCGACCGAGAGCGCATCGTATTTCAGTGAGGACTGTATCCCACCACAGGATGAGAACTGATTGACATGCACCTTGGGACGGAGACCGTATTTCTGACCGGCCTCCAGAATGCGTTCTGTTTCCTGCGCATCGAAGTAGCCGCGTTCACAGAAGGCATCGATGTAGTCGGCCAGGCCTTCTTCGGCTACGTGAGGGATGATCTCATCGCAGATCAAGTCGATGTAGCCTGCATGGTCATCCGCGAATTCACGTGGATAGGCATGGGCAGCCAATAGAGTGGTCTTCACCTGCAAGGGAAGGGCTTCACCCAGTCTACGGGCGACACGTAGCATCTTGAGTTCGGAGGCGGTATCCAAGCCATATCCGCTCTTGATCTCTATCGACCCCGTGCCTTGTTGCATAATCTCCAAGCAGCGCCTGTATGAGGCTTCATAGAGTTCTTCCTCGGGCATGGCCCGTAATTTTTCTACCGAGTTCAGAATACCTCCTCCGCGTTGGGCGATCTGCTCATAGCTCAATCCAGCTATGCGGTCTTGGAATTCCCCCTCACGGGTCTGAGCAAAGACGATATGCGTATGCGAATCGCAATAGGCCGGTATCACATGTCCGCCTCGGGCATCGATGGTAACCATACCTGCATGGTCAGGCAGCTCGGCCATCGGACCATAATCTTTGATTTCACCATCCTGACATATCAGCCAAGCATCATTCAAGGAGCCGGTCTCTCGAAGTTCAGCTCCTCGCAGACGCAGTTTGCCATCTTCTCGGATTCCGAGTAAGGTACCGATGTGGGTGATGAGTGTGCTCATGAAGGCGATGAAGGTAAGGAATGACTCAAGGCAGGATCATTTCCCGTACTTGGGTTGATAGAGCTGGAGATAGAAATCTCCCGGGGCTTTGAAATAGGTCACCCAGCCATAGCCATGGTCTTCGATCTCGCCTTTGAATTCCACGCCTTTGGCCTTCATTTCCTTCACCGTTTGCTCGATATCCTCGCAGTAGAAGGAGATGTCAGGGGTGCCTGAGGGAGCACCTTCTTGACCGCTGGCATCGGCCGGGTGGACTCCC
>JABDLZ010000016.1 GCA_013001705.1 Flavobacteriales bacterium | reverse complement strand
AGACCATTTTGGAACAGACGGATGAGGATGGCAACTATAAGATCCTCAATCCAGAGAGTGGCAAGCCGTACGATATCTACAGTGACGGATTGAAGGTGTACACCACCATCGACTCTCGTTTGCAGTTATATGCTGAGAATGCAGTGCGAACTCATCTCAAAAATCAACTACAAGGGCAATTCGACAATTACATGCGCTCATTGCGGAATCCGCCCTTCTCCAATGATCTGAGTAGGTCCGATATCAACCGCATCATGGCTGCAGCCAGAAAGAGAAGTTTCTATTATCGCATACTCAATGGTGAGCTATGCGGGAATTGCGAGCGGGTAGGCACCATGGAGGAAGTTGCATCTGAAGAAGGTGCGTTACTCAAATGTTCGCATAGCGACTGCGGCCGTGAGCGGAAAAAGCGCAGCCAAGAGGAGATCGATGCGCTTTTCGACACTCCCAAAGAGATGTCCGTATTCTCATGGGATGGGATGAAGGATACGGTGATGAGTCCCAATGACAGCATCAAGTACTATAAGTCCTTCTTACAGGCCGGTATGATGTCCATGGAGCCGAGTACAGGCTTTGTGCGGGCATGGGTGGGTGGCATAGACTACAAGCAATTCAAGTACGATCATGTGAAGCAGGGAAAGCGCCAAGTAGGCTCGACCTTCAAACCGATCATCTATGCTACTGCCATACGAGAGGGCTTCTCTCCCTGCATGGAGATTCCCAAAGTGCCTACCACCTTTGAGAAAGGGACATTCAACCTGCAAGAGGACTGGACTCCACAGGACTCGGACCGTGACTATGGATATATGGCCACCCTGAAATGGGGATTGGCCAATTCGGTCAATACCATGACCTCCTATCTCATGAAACAGTTCGGCCCAGAACCTGTGGTGAAATTGGCGAGGGATATGGGAATTAAAAGCGACCTGCTTCCCGTACCCAGTCTATGTTTAGGAGTAGCCGACCTATCGGTCTATGAGATCACTGCAGCCAATAACGTCTTTGTCAATCAAGGAGTCTATGTGGAGCCTATCATCATCACACGGGTGGAGGACAAGAGCGGCAACAGCATCTATGATGTGGTACCTGAGACCAACGAGGCGCTAGACCAGCGCACCGCCCAGATCATGCTCGAAATGATGAAGGGTACTGTAGATGGCGCGTATAATGAACATAAACAACGCTCTTCTGGAACGGCTATGCGCTTGAGAATGGATCTGGATGCGCGTAAGTATGACGGTATCTCCAAGGACATCAAGCTGGCCTGTAAGACAGGCACCACGCAGAATCAATCGGATGGATGGTTCATTGGAATGACCCCGGATCTCAGTACAGGCATCTGGGTGGGTGCCGAGGATCGCGGAGTACGCTTCAGCTCCTTACAACTAGGTATGGGGACCAACATGGCCCTTCCCATCTGGGGATATTTTGCCAAGGATGCCTATGCCGATGAGAGTCTGGGCTTCAAACCCAGGGATTTCGATTCACCCCCGGGGCTGAGTATCGAGCACGAGTTGGATTGTGAGGCCATGCGAGAACGGGATCCCATCCAGTTCGATAGTGGTGATGATGACCTCTTCGACTGACCCAGATGACCGGTAAAGAGCGCGTGGTGTATGGGCTCCTTTGCCTCTTTCTCTTCCTCTACATCATCTTACGCAGCATTCATGTGCCTCTGGTGCATGATGAGGTAGCTACCTACGTTTACTATGTCCTCTCCGGAGAATGGGTGCCTTGGCTCGCACATGTAGATGCCAATAACCACACCCTCAACAGCCTGTTGTCCATCGGTTTCGATCGTTTATTGGGCACTCACTCTTGGAGTCTTCGTTTGGCCAATGGGCTCGGTTTCATCGTGTTGGCCGTGTATGTCTTCAAATTCTCAAGGCGATACTCGCATCCGGTATTTCGCTGGGCATTCATCCTGGGTATCCTAGGCAGTCATTACGCCATCGAATTCTTTGCTCTGAGTCGCGGATACGGTCTGGCCTTGGCCTTTTTCATAGGAGTACTCTACCATTTCGAGGAGTATCTGAGCACCCGAAAAAGCGCTCAGGTGTGGGCATTGAGTGTCTTCATGTTGCTTTGTCTCTCGGCCAGTCTCACCTATCTTTTCCCCTGTCTGATACTGGGTGCTCTATTGGTGATCCGAGCTACGAACTCCTCCTCTGAGCGCAGAGCAATTATTCCGGTCCTGTGGACAATCCTTGTGCTCATTTTTGCGGTAGCCCTCTCATTCTGGCTCAAGTCACACGGTGCACTGTACTACGGCTCGGAGGGGAATTTCTGGAACCGCACCCTCTCATCACTGGGAAGGTATCTGGTAGGTGATGGTTCGGTCGCCCCGTATGCGCTTTTGGGAATGGGGCTCTTCGTGTTCGTGGACCTCATGCAATACCGTACCCATTTCCCTTTAGGCCAGGCCATAGCCGCCCGATTCATCCATCTATTGCTTCTGGGCTCTGTCATGGGGATATTCTTGAGTCACTACATACTGGGCACACATTATCCAGAGGACCGTGTGGCCCTATACCTCTATCCCCTGCTTATCGCGGGTTTCATACAGGCGGTACAAGAACTGAGTATATCCCAAGCCGCTAAGACTGCTGTTGCAAGTCTTCTGTTCGTTCTCCCGATCCACTTCCTTCTCAACATGAATCTCGATCATGTGGACTTCCTTTATCGCGAACGCGTGCCAGCATCCTTCTTTGCCGAGATAGAGAACTTCGAGTCGGAAGAGGGAAGGCTGCCTTCTGTGAGTGGATATCATACCATGACCCTCTCTTACATGATGAGCGCACGCTTAGATGGTCATTCCGTACCTGCCATGGTGCATCACAACTACCCGGAATCAGATGCAGACTTCATTCTACTGCGTGCGGATGATGGACTTACAGCTCCTCCAGGTCACAGGCAAGTGACCTTTGATGAAGTATCAGGCAACAGTCTGTGGAGAGAGGCCTCAGCATCTCGTATGGAACTTCTCACCACGCGAGAAGCAACCGGACAAGAACTGCAGAGTGAATTTTATGAGTTGTTGAGAATCAAGGTGGCTGGAGAAGGCCATTATCTGGCCGAGCTGACGGTGGAATATCCCGATGGGTCTCCTCCCACTCCATTGACAGTCGTTCTGAACATCCAGAACCCCCAAAAGGAGACCGTGGCCTATGTTCCCTATCAAATGGACTGGCGCTATGAGCAGGATGATCCCGTACTTCGGACTACCCTTTTTGCAGATGGGGATGGACAGGCCGAGAATGAGTTGGTGATCTACATCTGGAATAGGGAGCAAGTACCAGTGAAAGGCCTCGACCATCGCCTACGTATATTCCAGAGCAGCAAATAAGAAGGCCACTCTTCTTACATTAGCAGACCTTAATTCCCCAGCTAGATGAACAAAGTAGTATCGAACGCAGAAGAGGCTATCTCCGGCATAGAAGACAATATGACCCTGATGCTCGGAGGCTTCGGATTATGTGGCATACCGGAGAATTGTATCTCGGCATTGGTCAAGAGTGGGGTCACCGGCTTGACCTGTATCTCCAATAATGCTGGAGTCGATGATTTCGGACTGGGGCTACTTCTACAGAAGCGCCAGATTCGCAAGATGATCTCGTCCTATGTAGGGGAGAATGATGAATTCGAGCGCCAGATGCTCAGTGGTGAATTAGAAGTGGACCTGATACCCCAAGGGTCATTGGCCGAGCGTTGTCGTGCAGGAGGAGCCGGAATCCCCGCGTTCTTCACACCTGCCGGCTATGGTACCGAGGTGGGTGAGGGAAAAGAGGTGCGTGAATTCGATGGCAAACCGCATATACTTGAATCTGCCCTAACGGCTGACTTTGCGATCGTCAAAGCGTGGAAAGGGGATCGATTCGGTAATCTCATCTACAAAGGCACCGCTCGGAATTTCAATCCTGCCATGGCCATGGCCGGTACCATCACCATCGCTGAAGTAGAAGAGCTGGTAGAACCGGGTGAACTGGACCCCAATCAGATCCATACAGCGGGAGTATTCGTTCAGCGCATCTTCCAAGGAAGCGGATATGAGAAACGCATCGAACAACGAACGGTCCGAGCTAAATAAGAAGAGCTATGTTGGATAAGAACGGAATCGCCAAACGCATCGCACAGGAACTCCAGGATGGCTGGTATGTCAATCTGGGTATCGGCATACCTACATTGATCGCCAATCACGTTCCCGAGGGAATCCATGTGGAGTTCCAAAGTGAGAATGGGATCTTGGGCATGGGTCCATTCCCTTATGAGGGTGAAGAAGATGCTGACCTCATCAATGCCGGAAAACAGACCGTGACCCTCAAGCCGGGTGCCTGTCTATTCGACAGTGCTACCAGTTTTGCCATGATCAGAGGACGGCACATCCAACTCACTGTGCTCGGTGCCATGGAGGTGGCCGACAATGGAGATATCGCCAATTGGAAGATTCCTGGCAAAATGGTCAAAGGCATGGGCGGTGCGATGGACCTGGTAGCCAGTGCTGAGAATATCATCGTGGCCATGATGCATACCAATAGGGCCGGTCAATCCAAACTCCTCTCCGAATGCACCTTGCCGCTCACAGGTGTGAACTGTGTGAAAAAAGTGGTCACCAATCTGGCCGTCATGGACATCACTGAAGATGGATTCGTACTCAGAGAACGAGCTCCCGGGGTGAGCGTGGATCAAGTCAAAATGGCCACGGAAGGCCGTCTGGTGGTGCCCGATGAGGTGCCCGAAATGCAATTGGACTGAATGGACCGGATAGAGGAGCGGCAGAAGGAGATCATAGAGGAATTCGAGCTCTTCGATGATTGGATGGATAAGTACAGCCTGATCATCGATCTGGGAAAGGAGTTGGCTCCCTTACCCGAATCAGACCATGTGGATGAGAATCTGATAAAAGGTTGCCAATCCAAAGTGTGGTTGACCGCTCAAGAAGACGGAGGACAAGTCACTTTCTTGGCCGATAGCGATGCCATTATCACCAAAGGGCTCATCTCCTTGCTGATCAAAGTGCTTTCAGAGGCACGGCCAGAGGAGATTGTCAAAGCTGACCTTCATTTCATTCAAGACATAGGCTTACACGAGCATCTATCTCCTACGCGGAGCAACGGACTGGCCTCCATGGTGCAACAGATGAAGATGTTCGCACTGGCTCTGACGGCCAAGTAGAGTCACCATCGCTTGCGGATCATCCATCGCTTGGGGTAATGGTTCTTCATCTTTCCGGCCGCAACCTTCATCCACCCGAGGACTGCCTTGTTGAATCTGACAATATACCAGCCATCCGATATCTCGCTATTCAGTGGGAAGGTCTCTCTGCGTAAATAGGCCAGTGCTTGATGTAGGTCGAATTCCACGTGCTCCGGATTCGTGAGCAGGCCTGAACGGGCGAGAAAAGTAGAAGGGATGAAATGCCCACCTTTCTCCTCTCCGAGAAAATGGCCTTGTGGTGACTCCCCTTTGAGATGGGAG
>JABDLZ010000015.1 GCA_013001705.1 Flavobacteriales bacterium | reverse complement strand
TTTCAAAGCCAGGAGCATTTCTTCCTTCGAACAGATGGAGAGACGAGGGTGTTCGATACCTTTTATAAGTTGACCCTTGCATTTAGAGAACAGGTCAAATCGATGACGTAGGGGAATTCTATGCAATCGTTTTTCAGATCTTCTTAATTGCACTTTAGGCTGAAAGGATTCCTATACTTGTTTTATGAGTCGAACATTCATGGGTCACAGATGGATCATCCTCTGCTTCTTGTCACTCCTGCTAGCACCTCTCCTGCTCAACGGTCAGGATGAGAACCTGACCCTCGATCCAGATGGAGTCGATGAATCCTTGATCCTGCGCTATATCCATGAGAGTAAACTGGATAGTGCCGAACGCATCACCCGCCTCTATCTGGACTATGTGCGAAATAATGATCCGACACTTCTGCCAGAAGCCCATTTCCTGCGCACGATGGGTCACATGGCCAATTTCGAATATCAAGCTGCGGTGGACCAGGCCAATCTTGGATTGAAAGAAGATCCCAGCGATTTCTTGATAGAGACCAAGCTGCGCAAGGCCAAGGCCAATGCACACAAGTACCTCGGAAATCTCGATTCGGCCTTGGTGCAGGTCGAGAAGGTCCTGGAGCGCGAATCCGAAGTGGACCGGGCCGAGCTGGCCGAGATCTACTACGCCCAATATTCCATTCAGACCCAGCTGGGAAATGATGACAAGGCATTGGAGAGTCTGTATCGTGCCTTGGATCTATTCGAGGAAGTGGAGGATTACTCCTTTGCCGCCAGCATACGATCCTATATCGGAGTGATCTATCATCATCTGGATGAAGACTCTTTAGCCTTGGACTATCAGGACCAGGCGCTGGACTATTTCCTGAGCCATGATGAATTGGATAATGCCTCTTATGTCTATCTCGAACGTGCCAACATGTACATCGATATGGAACGCTACCAAGAGGCCGCAGATGATCTTCTACGGGTGGTGGAGATCAGTGATGCGAATGGCCATGTCGCCAATAAGGCCAACAGCCTGAGCCTGCTGGGCACAGCATATCTGAATCTGGGCAAACAACAAGAAGCAATAGATAGCTATATGGAGTCGCTGGCCATATGCACCGAGTACGGCATTCCGATCGGTATCGCCTCATGTAAGATGGATATCGCCAAGCTCTATCTGAAGACCGAAGAGCCGGACAGTGCCCTCAGATATGCTCAAGATCTACATGACATATGTGTACAAGAAGGATTCATGGACTACCTGCCCGGAGCCAAGAAGATACTCTCTGAAGCCTACGCCATGAACGGACTTCATGAGAAGGCCTACACTATGAAACTGGAAGAATCTGAACTGCGGGATTCCATATTCTCACTGGAGAAATCAGAAACCATCGGAAAGCTCAGAGAACAGTTCGAGAGGGAGAAGAACCTACGCGAGGTAGAACGCCTGAAGAATGAGGCCCAACTCGATGCTCTTAAACGCAGAGGCCTGATCATCGGTCTGATCGTAGCAGCCTTGCTCTTCTTCCTGATCATCAATCGGGAGGTCAAACGCAGGAAGAAGGCCAAAGAACTCCACTTGGCCGAAATGAAACTATCAGAGACTGAACGTCAGCGTCTGGCTGATCAACTGGCCTTCAAGAACCGGGAACTGACTTCCAATGCATTGAACATGGCCCACAAGAATGAGTTCCTGACCGCCATGGGAGAACGATTGGACAGCATAGCTCGCAGCGATGACCCACAGAAGGAGATCCGCGGTCTGCGCACCGACCTGAAGGTGGAAGGTCAGATGGAGAGCAACTGGGATCAATTCATCAGCCTCTTCACAGAGACCAATCCTACTTTCTATAAAGAACTCACCGAGCGCTATCCCGATCTATCCAAAGGTGAACTACGGATGGCCGCACTCCTGCGCATGAATCTGGGTAACAAGGACATCGCTCGTATGCTCAATATCTCCGATGATGGAGTCAAGAAATCCCGCTATAGACTCCGTAAAAAGCTCGGACTTCAACCTGATGACAGTCTGGAATCGCTGATTCTCTCGATTTAGGAGAAATTCTATATAGTTGATTAACAAGGGGGTTGAATACCTTGTCTACCATTTGTCAACGTGTTCAGATTTCCAGTCTACCCCTTGTCCATGGTCAAATTATCCGAGCAGCCTCTCCTATCCCCATGTTTGCTCTCGATAAGTCAATAGACACATAAATCCAGAATATCATGAATACTTCATATCACATCACATCCGGTTGGATCTGCTCTAAGTAATCCGAGACCGATCCAGCTCACAGAGATCAAGTCATAGCGCTTCGTTCTCCTCGATCACTACACGTAATGCATAAGGGACGACATCCGGGGTCGTCCCTTTTTATTTTGCGTCCTACGCCCGATCGATTCAAAATGCACCTTTGTATCCGTGGGGAATAAGAAGACTGCATTGACCTTCATTTTCATCACCATGTTGGTGGATATGATCGGGATCGGGATCATCATTCCGGTGCTGCCTAGTCTGATCCAGGAGATCTCCGGTGAAGGCTTGGACCGGGCGGTGATCTATGGCATGTGGTTGCTTTCCCTCTTTGCCGCCATGCAATTCCTATTTGCTCCTCTTTTGGGAGAATTGAGTGACAAGTATGGCAGACGCCCTCTGCTACTCGCATCGCTCTTCATGCTCTCCATAGACTATCTGATCCATGCCTTGGCTCCCACGATACTCTGGCTCTTCATCGGTCGTATCATGGCGGGTATCACGGGAGCGAGCCACTCGGTGGCCACGGCATATGTGGCCGATATCAGCACAGCCGAGGATAAAGCAAAGAACTTCGGGATCATCGGAGCGGCCTTCGGATTGGGATTCATCATCGGTCCGGCCATTGGAGGCATCTTCGGAGAGATCGATGTGCGATTGCCCTTCTACATCGCAGCAGGTCTCACTTTTGCCAACTTCCTACTAGGGCTCTTCTTTGTGCCGGAGTCCCTCCCGCCCGAGAAACGTAGGCCATTGGTCTATCAGAAGATGCTTCCCGGGGTGTCCCTGGTCTCGCTCAAGAAGTATCAGGGCATACTCGGATTGGTCTTTGCCTTCTTCTTGGCCCATATCGCTGGGCAATCCCTGCCCAGCACCTGGAGCTACTATACCATAGAAAAGTTCGGTTGGAGTGAAGCAGAGATAGGCTACAGCTTGATGGCTGTAGGTATCATGGTCTCCATTGCACAGGGATTCTTGGTCGGGAAATTGGTGCCTATCTACGGTCAGAAGAAGGTGATCCTGGTCGGATTCTCCCTGTGGAGCATTGGAATGGCCCTCTTCGGCATGGCCTCTGAGTCTTGGATGCTCTATGCCTTCATCATCCCTTACTCTTTAGGCGGAGTGGCCGGACCTACGCTTCAATCCCTGGTTTCCAATCAGGTCCCGGATAATGAGCAGGGCAATCTACAAGGCGCCTTGACCGGCCTGGTGAGCATCACGGCCATCATTGGACCGATCCTGGCCTCTACTGTATTCTCCTTCGCCATTTCTGATTCATCCCCAT
>JABDLZ010000014.1 GCA_013001705.1 Flavobacteriales bacterium | reverse complement strand
GGTTCTTCCATGACGAAGAACTCATTCTGTATACACTCATTGTCATCCACAATGATGATCTCATAACCCACTGTGTCTTCTGAAGCACAGAGATCGGTGAGGTCATCAAATCCGGCTCCCATCCCTTGTGACGTAAAGCCAATGGATTGCTCGAACCAGGTGAATTCATAGTCATAGGCCGGATCTACGGTACCTCCTGTGGCTGTGATGTAGATAAATCCATCACAAGCATCTGGACAGGAGACTTCAAATCCATTGTAGTCCGATACACTGTCGGTCAGGATCAAGAGGTCTTCAGGTGCGGTGACCGTGATCCTTCGCTCGAAGGTGCAGTCGAGCGAGTCGCTCAGTATGATGAGATATTGTCCTTTACAAAGGTCGGTAAGGTCTTGATCCGTGCTCAAAGTATCCAGCCCATCGAAGGCAGTGGATGAAGTATCGATCGGGAATACAGGTCCGAACCAGGTGTAATTGTACGGAGGTGTTCCTCCTACAGGTGTGAAGTCGATGCTTCCTGAGCAGTTGTCAGCACACAGGGTAGGTTCCATCTCAAAGAAGTAATTCAACTCCGGTGGCTCATTGATGACCAGACAGGTGTCCAGCGTACACCCTTCGGTATCGGTGATGGTCACACACCACAGGCCTGCGCATACATTGCTGATATCCTCAGTGCTGTATGTGCCTTGATTGCAATTCCCGCCTTGCCAAAGGAAGGTGAATGGACCTATTCCTCCACTTACTGTAGCATCGATGGCACCGGTACTGTCACCAGCACAGAGCACATCCGTAATGTCGAATGTGGCGGTGATCTCAGGTGAGATGATAGTTATATCTATTATCGTATCCACCTTACAATCATTGGCATCCGTCACGGTGACCGAGTACTGCCCGGGCTCGCAGAAGCTAGCTGCGGGTGAGAACTGCGGAAAATCAGGACTCAATCCTGCAGGTACGGTTTCCCACTCGTAGGTATAGGAAGGGGTACCGGGTGTTCCTCCTGACCCGATGGCCAGTGCATTTCCACAGGACTGGCCTTCACATTGGATATCATTTTCCACAGCAATGGACACTTCTAGTGGACTCGGTTGCTGTATCACTACCGGGAATTCCACAAAACATCCATTGTCGTCAGTAATGGTGACCACGTAAGTGCCTGCGCTCAATCCAGTGCGAATAGGTGAAGTGCTTCCATTATCATCCCAGAGATACTGATAATCGGATCCCACGGCTATAGTGCCACCTTGACCAGCGACTTCTACCGAACCGGTATTCTCGCCATTACAGGCGACATCTACCTGATCGACTATGATTCCTTCAAGATCTGCAGCAGGTTCTGGAATCTCTACTATAATAGATCCTGTGCAGTTATTCTCATCCACCAGTTGCACGGTATATGTGCCTGCAGGTGCCTCACTATAGGTGAGACCAGAGTTGACCGGTGTAGCCCCATCGAACCACGTGACCGAGGCACAGTTCCCACTACCTCCTGTACATTGAATGGTGGCTGATCCAGTCTCTTCGCCAAAACAGGTGACCGATTGAAGATCGGTGATCACTGCGCTCAAGACATCCGGTTCGCTAAGAGTAATGGTGGTTTCAGCGGTGCAGCCATTGGCATCCACTATGGAAACGGTCACCGGACCGGCTCCCATATTATCAGGCCCTGAAGTGTATGTGGTGTCAAATGGTGCCGTCCCACCTACGATGGCCACGTCTATGAATCCGTCTGTAGCTCCGTTACAAGAGACATTGAATCCTCCTACATATTCTGAAGGGGAAATGACCACTTCGATTGGAGGTGCCAGACCTACTGTCACTTCATCGAAAATCTCGCATCCTGCCGCATCGATGACACGCACCTGATAGGTACCCGCACATAGATCGGTCAGATCTTCTGGTGCTGGATTCCCATTCCAAGTGATGTTGTAGGGCGGAATACCGTTGTTGATGGTCATGTCTATGGCCCCATTACAAACGTCTTCACAGGTGATACCTGTGACATCGAAGTCCAGTGACATATCGCTCACCTGTACCAATAGTTCTTCTTCAGCTGTACAGAATGCGATAGTCGTATTGATCATCACATTGGTGGTCTGCGTGGGAGTGACGGTCACTTCTGTCGATGTATTGTCCGGGTCAAAGGTCACATCAGGTGAAGCGGACCATACGAAGGAAGTCCCTCCGCTATCCAATGAAAGAGTAGTCGACTCACCGAGGCAGAGCATGTCATCTCCACTGATGTACACCTCTAAAGAATCATTGATAAATGTTCTCAGACTGTCGAGAAGGATATTCTCACATAGTGGATTCTCCACTATCACATCGATGAATTCCATTCCTTCATCCACCCCATCTTCTATGGTAGTGATATCCAAGAAGGCACACAGGTCACCTGCCGGTATGGTGATCATATGCTCGAATGCCGGGTCTGGGTCATCAATAAGCTGATAATCCGTCCCGTTGACTGCCGAGCCTTGTAAGAAATAGACTACATCCACATCGGTGGGGCTGGGATTCTCCAAGCAGAATGAGATAACGGCATCGTTACAGCCTTCATACATGACACTATTGCCCCCCTGGGTCTCTACTTCTACTATTACATTGTTACTCTGGATCTTCTCGATGAATACTCCAGAATCCCATAATCGGTCCGTTGCATCAGCGATGATCAATTCCAGATGATAGGTCTCACATGGGATCAGGCCATCGGCAATAGCGATCAGATTCTTGGTCCACCCATCGTACTGGATCTCAGCAATGGGACTCAGTGGATTGAAGGTGAAGAATTGCGGATTGACCGGTGGACATGCAGAACCCTGATTGGGGTTTCCTCCATTCACATCGTTGATGGTCACCGGGTCATTCGTTCCCGGTATAAGAGCGATGTTCTGAGCTCCGCTCAATCCTGGATCTCCTACGATACCCGGACCACTGATAAAGAATCCAAAGACATCATTGAAGTTGGTACATACATACTCACTGTACTCCTCTGATGCAAAAGAGAATTCGAATGTGATGGAATCACCGGCAGGTATGATATCGAACTCGAGTTTGCAGGCATCTCTTGTGGAATAGCCTGAGATGATATCCAATTTGGGATCTCCATTGGCTCCCACATAGGCTGTACTCTTACTCTCGGTATCGTTGGGTCCAAGTGCATTGGTGATCCTACCCGTTGTAAGGATCACTCCCTCACCCAATTGAAAGCTATCCACATCCGCTGTGAAGAGGCCATACGCACCTTCTTCTCCTGTGACGGTGGGATTCAGGATCTCTACATTGTTTCCTGAGATGATGGTGGCCATCTCTTCAGGAGTGACCTGATCATTGACAGTCAACTGCCCGGTGAGCGGACCAGTAAGGCCGATCAAGATCCAGGTGAACAAAGTGGTTATACTCCGATTTCTCATAGTACTCTGTTAGATAAAGGAATTCTGTCGCAGTACGACATCATATCATTTTTCAGGGGATAGTTCTTCTTGCATGGCCTGCCTGCATGAGGTCATCACATCATACGCTGACATACCTTCTTTGACCAAATACTGGTCAGCCTCGAACAACTCGTTCAATCGTACGGTACTGTACCCTCTGGTCTCATTCCCAGACATAGGTGAATCCATCCTGGATTCTATAACTACCAATCCGAGGATATCACAGGAATTGACCACTTGCACATGATCGTCATGCCGGAACATCTCGTAGATGGAGAGATTCTTTTCCGTGGTGAAATCCTTCAATTGGATGACCACGGTATGGGTATCGTCTTGAGCCACAACATCAAGTGTAGCACCGAAAACGAACATTACGGATAAGAGCAGAAGTAAAGAATATTTCATAGCGTTCAGTAGTAGTTAGCTGCGTAGATCTTGCGTACAAGATTTCCACAAAGATCCATCTAATATCAACAAGGCTACAGGTCTAAGGTAGATTTTTTAAGACACAATGTTGAATACCTACCTTTTTTAGACTGCCGCCCTTTGTCTGACAGCCTCATATAAAAAGATACCCAGTGCAACACTCACATTCAATGATCCTGTAGAGCCTTTCATAGGTATTTTAAGCTTCGCATCGCAGAGGGTCAATAGTTCTTCAGATACACCATCTTCTTCCGAGCCCATGAGTATGGCCAAAGGGCCTGAAAGCCCGGCTTGGAATACGGTATGTTCAGCTTTTTCAGTGGCCGCCACAAGATGGAGCCCCGTCTGTTGGAGATACCTCAGCGAGCGATCGAGGTCCGGAGTCCTGCATATGGGCAATCTTCCAATCGCTCCTGCAGATGTTTTGATGGCTTCTGTGGTTATCTGTGCGCTCCCTTTTTCGGGTATCAGAACGGCATGGGCACCCAGACTCTCAGCCGTACGGACTATTGCACCAAAATTCCTGACATCCGTGATTCGGTCCAGGACAATGACCAGTGGAGATGCCCCTCGCTCATAGACAAAGGGGATGATATCCTCCAGTTCTTCGTAGCTGATCAAGGCATGCAACGCCACGACACCTTGATGATTCACATTGGTCAAACGGTCCAACTTCTCATTGGGAACAAAGCTGAAGGGTATCCTGCGTTCTTTGGCCCGTGTGATGATCTCTTCGATACCTGGACCATGGTTTCCTTTACGGATGAATAACCGTTCGATCTCGCGTCCATCACGCAGTGCATCATTGCAAGCATGGATTCCTGCTGTAAGTTGTTTAAGGGATTTGAAACTCATGCTTTTTAGGGGCTTATGGTCCTTCCACTTCTCCATGCATCCATCGTCAGATACCAACTGGGCCTGTGATCGAGGGTCCGGTCCAATATGTAATCTCCTTCTTTGAAGAACGTGAATTCCAAGGGATCTTCA
>JABDLZ010000013.1 GCA_013001705.1 Flavobacteriales bacterium | reverse complement strand
TGGGTCAGTGTGACCCTATCGAGTACGATACCTTCTATAGTTCTCAGATAGCACCTGTTCCTCCAGAAATCCAGACAGGAGAAGTAGAATGCTACAGCATCACTCAGAATTTCGAATTCCAAGTAGGCGCGATATGGTCCACTGAAACAATCGACCTGAACAATTCCTTCGAGTACAGCTACTATGTCAATCTTGGATTCAATGACGGTGGGGCCGATGGGATAGTATTCGTTTTAAGTGGCGATCCATTGGGCCAAGCTGCCATCGGTGAGCCGGGAGGTTTTCTATCATACGGTGGTGATGGGGGTATCAGTCCCAGTATTGCACTGGAATTCGATACCTGGAACAATGGACCGGCAGAATTCGATATCCCCAATGACCATGCTATGCTCCATTACAATGGAGTGATGGATGGCTCTGCCGGACCCGCGATTGACCTTGGGAACATAGAAGACGGAGAGTACCATCTGGTAGAGTGTATTTGGGATGCGGTCGATGATCAATTGACCATCCTCTTCGATGGAACGGTCCTCTTGGATATCACCGTGGACCTGGTGAACTCGGTATTTGGAGGGAACTCCCAAGTACTCATCGGATTTACAGGTTCTACCGGAGGATTCACCAACATCCAGACCGTATGTGATATACAGGTCATATATACAGAAGAATGCAATGGACTGGATGATGATTGTGATGGCATCATCGATGAGGATACAGAGGAGACCTACGAGCAAGAGACCTTTATCTGTGAAGGAGAGAGTTTCACTGTAGGCTCATCGACCTATACTGTGACGGGTATCTATACCGATACTATGAGCAGTGCCCTTGGTTGCGATAGTATCGTGATCACTGATCTGACCGTAGGTGAAGTCATCACCTATATGAATGAGGTCCAAATATGTGATGGAGAGCAGTATGAGATCGGTAGCAGTGTCTATACGGAGTCTGGCACCTATCAGGATAGTTTCCAGAACACACTGGGTTGTGATTCTATAATCGAGACCATTTTAAATGTGTCTCCGGTCTATTCCATAGAAATGGATGTGACCATCTGCGAAGGGGAGAGCTACGATCAAGGAGATAACAGCTACTCGACCTCAGGTACATATACAGATGTATTCGAGTCAGCTGCAGGATGTGATTCCGTGATTATCAGTCATCTGGAGGTGTTGGATGTGGATACGACCATGCTTGCCATCACGCTCTGTGAAGGGGAGGAGTACACTACCCCTGTTGCGTCTTATGCAGTTGCCGGACAGTATGAAGAGGTGTATATATCGACCAACTCGTGTGATAGCTTGGTCCAGATATCCATTGCAGTTCTCCCTATTTCAACTCATAGCCAACAGAGGTATATCTGTACAGGTGGAGAATTCATGGTCGGGGATGCAGTCTATACAGAACAAGGGGTGTATGTGGACACGCTCCAGGCGGCCAATGGCTGCGATTCCATATTGAGCACCACACTTGGAGTTATCGATGAATTGATCATCCCTGACAGTGCGCTGTGTGATGGACAGGTCTTCAGTTTGGATATGAATCCCTTTCCGTTTCACGAGATCGAGGGTTTCGATGATGTCGAGAATGGCATCTATGTCTTCTCAGATGCAGGTGAAGGGACGGTGACTGTAGATCTTGATGGTTGTGTGCTGAGTGATGTATTCCATCTGGATTTCATTCCTAATTACAGCACAGAATCCATGCAGCTCGATCTTTGCGAAGAAGAAAGTCTGGACCTTGAAGGTCGGGATCTGGATATCGATTTCATGTGGACCACCGGGGAGACCAGTCCGGTCATCACAGTGGTCGAAGCGGGCGTATACGTCAAGGAGTACAGCTACGCCTGTGGTGATTTTCAGGACCGATTCACTGTAGAATCACTCGCTTGCAACTGCAATTTCTACATCCCCTCCGCCTTCACTCCGGATATGGATCGATTGAATGATCATTTCGGCATCCAATATCAGTGCGAATTCCTATCCTATGAGCTGACCGTCTACGACCGATTTGGAAACGTACTATTCCAAAGCACGGATCCAGATGCCTTTTGGAATGGGGGAGTGGACGGGTATTATGTCCCAGCTGGGGTATATGCGTATGTGCTGAACTACAAGGCGCTGGAAAAAGAAGGACTGACCGAAGGCCGCTCTATGGGATCGATCACGGTGATTCGATAAGTAGGAGCTGTCCATAGGGACGGATTCAAAGAAAACATACTTCTTAAACACCAGTTAATCAGACTATTGCAAAATAGTTTGCAATTTTTCTGAGAAAGT
This sequence comes from Flavobacteriales bacterium, assembly GCA_013001705.1. Taxonomy (NCBI): domain Bacteria; kingdom Pseudomonadati; phylum Bacteroidota; class Flavobacteriia; order Flavobacteriales; species Flavobacteriales bacterium. Next base: position 1,548 of record JABDLZ010000013.1, on the reverse strand, counting down.
TGAAACCCTTGGATAACCAAGCGCGTATACTCAGACACATAGCGCGTAAATAGAATTAGTGAAGAGCCCCGGAATAACGATTCCGGGTTTCTTTTTTTTATGGAACTAGAAGTCCTCATACACCCCGATACCGAATAGGGCAAAATCATACTTGACCGGGTCATCAGTATCGAATTCCCTCAATTTCCTATCCAATTCCATCACCGCCTTCTGGTCATTCTGCTTTCGCTTGAGAAGACCCAGGCTTCGCGCTACATTTCCTGTATGGACATCGAGAGGTATGCTCAGCATGCTTTGAGGAATGTGCTTCCAGATCCCGAAATCCACACCTCCTTCGTCTTTCCGGACCATCCATCGGAGAAACATGTTGATACGCTTGGCAGAAGAACCACGTAGGGGATCGGCCAAGTGTTTCTCAGAGCGACTTTGGTGAGGAACCGAGAAAAAGAATTGCTTGAATGCAGAGATGCCTTCACACGGCCCTGAAGCGGCTACCATTCGACCCAGTGTACCCTCAAGTCCATCTGACTGGCGATAGAGTTGGGACAAGCGCTTGATGAAGAACTGACAGTCTATCCCATTGAAGGTACGGTGAACGAAGCTGCTGAATCGCCCGAATTCGTCCTCATGGGCATGCATCAGGAAGTCATACGGACGGTCGTCCATCAGCTCCACAAGTTTGGATGCGTTGCGGATGATGGTCTTTCGCTGACCCCATGCTATGATGGCTGCCAGAAAGGCGCTGATCTCGATATCCTCTTTCATGGAGAATCGATGGGGGATAAGGATCGGATCTTCGCGTATGAATTCGGGAGAATTGTACTGACTGTACTTCTGGTCCAAGTAGGACTTGAGCTCATCGCTTGTCATATGGAGATCTTCCCATCCACCATCTCCAGCTTCCTATCGGCCATGTCGGCCAGTTCCTCATTATGCGTGACGATCACAAAGGTCTGCTGGAATTCATCGCGTAATCTGAAGAAGAGTTCGTGCAGTTCCTTGGCATTCTGACTATCGAGATTGCCACTGGGTTCATCAGCATAAATCACATCAGGGCGCATCATGAGTGCCCTGGCTACGGCCACTCGTTGTTGTTCGCCTCCAGAAAGTTCTGAGGGCTTATGTTCCGATCGCTGGCTCAGTCCGAGCATGCCGAGCAGCTCTGCGGCTCGGTCAGCAGCCGGCCCACGGGCCTGCTGGGCGATCATGGACGGGATCATCACATTCTCCAATGCAGTGAATTCGGGCAACAAGTGGTGGAATTGGAAGATGAATCCAATGTGCTCATTTCGGAATCGGGCGAGACCCGTATCATTCAGTGAGGTCACATCCTCTCCATTGATAGATACTGCGCCCGCATCGGGTCTGTCCAGTGTGCCGAGTATCTGGAGAAGGGTGGTCTTGCCAGCTCCTGAGGCACCTACGATGCTTACAACTTCTCCTCTAGATACCTCTAGGTCTACTCCCTTGAGTACTTCTAGATCTCCATAGTGCTTGCGGATACCTGCGGCCTTGATCATGCGCTCAGTTGAGTCGGTAGTTTAGTTC
>JABDLZ010000012.1 GCA_013001705.1 Flavobacteriales bacterium | reverse complement strand
TGATCACATCCTCCATATACCTCCGATTCCACAATGTGGGGTATCGAATTCCCAACAAAGACTTTCTGTGATAGACCATGGTCAAGAGGTTCTGAAGAATTTTTCCCGAATTAGAATGTATAGCATTGATGCTCTACATGCTATTGAATATCAATGCGTTAGATATTGGGTCCAACGAGCTGAGCTTACTGCTTAGAGCCTGTCAAATACAATTGTGTAAGGGCATTGGGCTTACTGATCTAGCTGCGGTACAGTTTCTGACTCTTAGATATCACGACAACGAATCCGCACTTTAAAAATTTATCGAATTATGAAACAGATAACACTTTTTACAATCGCTCTCATGCTAGCCGTGAGTGTAAATGCTCAGAAGGATAAACAGACTGCCTCTGACCAGAAATTAGAAGATAGAGTCGAATTGGACTGCAAGGCCATGGCCTCTGACCTAGACCTGGATAAGAAACAGGTCAAAGAGATAGAAGACCTGAATGACTGGACAGCTGATGAAGTAGCTTCATTGGATAATAAGTACAAGACCAAGGACTCCAGATATAATAAGGAAGTACTTCTGGTACTCGAGAAAAGAGATGCTAAGCTCAAAGACATGATGTCTTTGGAGCAATATGCTATGTATTTGAAGAGTCAAGGTGCACATCCCTATGATGTCAAGTATGAAGACGACTCTATGGAGATGCAACGCGAACGTGACGGTGACACCAAAGTCAAGACTGCCAATGGTAAGATCAAGATCGATGGTGACGATGTGAAAGTCAAGAACCGCGAAGCAAATACCAAGATGAAAATGTCATCCGATGAGTATAAGCGCAAGGATAGAGAAGCCAATACCAAAGTGAAGGTAGATGGTGACGAATACAAGCGTAAGAGCCCAAATGAAGAGGTGAAGATCGAAGCCGATGAGATGTCCAGGGAAAAAGATGGATACAAGGCGAAGTACGAGGATGACGAGTACAAGATCGAGACCGATTCCTATGAGAAGAGCGTTGAAGATGACGAGATGAAGATCAAGTCGGACAATGCCAAACTCAGCGTAGAAGATGATGAGATGCGCTACAAAGGTGAGAACGCCAAAATCAGTGTCGAAGATGACGAGATGCGCATGAAGACCGACAATGTCAAAATCAGTGCTGAAGATGACGAATTCAAGGCAAAGACCAAGAACACGAAGACCAAGATCGAAGACGATGAGGCCAAGTTCAAAAGCGATACTCGCAAGGTCAAGACCGAAGAAGACGAGATGAAGGTCAAAACAGACGAGATGAAGATGAAGCTCGAGAATGATGAGGCCAAACTGAAGACCGATGATGTGAAGATCAAGATCGAGAACATCAACGATGACAAATGATAACCAAGACATGGACGAGTGCTATGAATCTCCATGACCAAGTCGGAAAAGCCCCCATCAGGATTTGGGGGCTTTTCCGATTATCATCATTTTAATCACACGGAATCACCACGAACTTTTACATTCACACATCATTCTCAGCGCAGATCCCTGATTTTCCATGTCAGCCAAAAGCAAGAAAGCCCGATCCCTGATCGCCATTGGTGCAAGTGCCGGTGGTCTGGACCCTATGCAAGTGCTACTTGAGAATCTTCCACAAGGGCTTGATGGTTCCGCCATAGTTATTGCTCAACATCTAAGTCCTAGATACAAGAGTGTACTGGCCGAGTTGCTTGGGAAGAAGACCGACCTCCAGGTCAAAGAAGTCCAAGACGGGGAAGAGATCAAAGCAGATGTGATCTATGTCACTCCACCCAATTGTAATCTGGTAGTGAGTAGTGGGCGCTTCAAATTCAGTGACGAAGACTCCTTTCCCAGCCCGAGTGTCGACCGCATCTTCAAGACCATGGCGGAGAGCTTTGGAAAAAATTCAGTGGCCATAGTCCTTTCCGGAACAGGTAAAGACGGGAGCTTGGGAATCGAGAAGGTCAAGAAGAAAAAGGGAATCACTGTGGCCCAAAGTCTGGAGACCTGCAAGTACGTGGGTATGCCACAGAATGCGGTGAAGACCGGGCAGGTCGACTATGTGCTCGACCCTGCGACCATAGGAAAGAAGATACTCGCCATACGGGCCGACCAATTGAAGCTGGAACGATCGAAAAAGAAAAAGACCAAGCTGCTCAGTTCAGAACAGATGGCCTCACTTGAAGTCCTGGGACTCCTTGAGCAGGAGATGGGTGTAGATTTCAGTCGCTACAAGAAGAACACAGTCAATCGCAGGTTGAAAAAGCGGATGGATGTCCATCGCATCAAGGACATGGAGGCCTATCTGGACTATCTGACTAAAAGCCCAGAGGAATTGTACACCCTGTTCAACGAGATGCTCATCGGAGTCACTCGTTTCTTCCGCAATCCGGAGGTCTATGAGAAACTGAGGCCGATCCTGGTCAAGATGGTAAAGAACCAGATCATTGAGGGAGAAGAGTTGCGTATCTGGATCCCTGGCTGTGCAAGCGGAGAAGAAGCCTATACCTATGCCATTCTCATTCATGAGATCGCCCGTGACCTAGGTCATGATAATCTCGAGCTACAGATCTTTGCGACAGATATCGACCAAAAGGCCTTGCAGATCGCCCGAGCGGGAAAATATGACAAGAAGAAATTGGCAGGCTTGGACATGGAGTTGCTCGATCGCTACTTCAATCGCATCAATGGGAAATATGAGGTCATCCAATCCATACGGAAGATGATCCTCTTCAGTAAACACGATCTAACAGCCAATCCCCCTTTTCTCAGACTGGACCTGATCAGTTGCAGGAATCTCCTGATCTACTTCAATGCATCCCTACAGAAGCATGTCATACCCATATTTCATTATGCCTTGCGTAGTAGTGGTACATTGGTCTTAGGCAAGTCGGAGAGTATCGGTCGTTTCACGGACCTTTTCGGTACCACTGATTCCAAATTGAAGATCTACACGAAGAAGAACGCGTCAGGGAAGTCCTACAGCCTTCCTCAATTGAAAAGGATAAGAACAGAGGTAGAACCCGTGAGGTCTTCTAAACTGGATTTCGACCAATTGAGTTTGAACGACAAGATCAAAGAGACACTCTACAATTCCTTCGAACATCCATATGTGGTAGTGGACGATCAGATGCGTGTGCTCGAACTCAGTAAGAATACCCAAGAGTTCATCATGCTCAGACCTGGACATATGTCCACCCACTTGCTCAAGGTCATCATCGAGGACCTGCAATTCGAGGCGAGACGCATCGCTTCAAGGGTTCTTAAGGAGAATGACCTGGTCAAAGGACGCATGAGAGCGATGAAGAATAGGGAAGGAGATGAACATACCTATGTGCGTCTCGTAATGAAACCACTGCTCTTCTCATCACCTACCGACCCACATTACATTCTCATCTTCGAGAAATACACGATAGAAGTGGATCTACCGACATCTACGAATTACGTTCCGTCAGAAGATGTGGACAGTACACGTCTGCTCGAAATCGAGCAGGAGCTAGAGTCCACTAAGGAACATATGAATACTCTGGTCGAGGAATTGGAGACCAGCAATGAGGAGCTTCAATCGACCAATGAGGAGTTGCAATCCTCCAATGAGGAACTTCAGGCCAGTAATGAGGAACTAGAGACCAGCAATGAGGAGCTACAGGCGACCAATGAGGAGTTGGAAGTCGCCTATCAAGAGATAGCAAAGGCCTCTAAACAGATCGAAGGACAGAAGAAGGATATCGAGATCCAAACAGCCCGTCTACAAGTGCTGTTCAATAGTACCCGGCAAGGCCATCTTCTATTGGACAGGAATTACAATGTCATCACTCGGAATAAGAAAGCCTCTCATCTGGTCAAGTCTCTATATGGACGATCGGTAAAACAAGGCCATTCATTCATTGATCTGATAGACCCCGAGCATTTCAAGCCCTTCCAGAAGAATTTCAAAAAAGCATTACAAGGTCAATCGAGCGACCGAGTGATCGAATTTCCTGATCAGCGATTCTTCTCATTTGAATACATACCCCTCCGCTTCAGGGATGACACTCTGGAACAGAACGTGCTTTTAAGTATCACGGATATCACGGCAAATAAGCGGGCCGAGTTGAAATTGAAGGACGCCATCGAAGCGGCAGAAAGTAGTAAAGCTCTCTACGAACAACTCTTCAAGGCTGCACCCCAGTACATCGCGATATTCAAGGATCGCTTCATGCGATTGGAATATGTGAATCCTGCACTAGAGGATCTTTTCAGCGATCGCACCATCACGGGCCGCACTGTCAAGCAGGTATTCAAACGTAGAAAAGAGGCCGACCGACTGGCCGAGATGATCCGGAATGTCAAAGATAATGGGCGATCGAAACATATCTCTGAGATGGAGATACATATCAGCTCCGACTCCAAAGCGGCACCAAGAGTCGTGGACCTCACATTCTCACGTATCACTTTGGAAGATGGAAGTCAGAGTGTCGTTATGTTCGGAAAGGATATCACCGAAGAGGTATACATCCGAGGACTTTTGGCAGAGACCCATCAGCAGGTCGAAGACGATTTCATGAAGTTGCTAGAGGTTTTCGACCAAGCTCCGGTATCTGTGGTCATCTTCAATGGACCGGAACACGTCTTGGAATATTACAATGCTTTCTCGCAACGTCTCTTCACCAAGAAGGCCAAGCTAGGTAAATCGGTGGATGAAGCCCTGCCAGAAGTGGCTGAACAAGGATATCGGGATATTCTGGATCAATGCTATGAAAGCTGGGAGCCCATCACACTATCGGAGGTCCCCTTTACCCATAAAGTGGATGGAACCACTATTACAAGTTATTTCAATACCGTACTGACCCCTCGACTCGATAGAGAGGGAGGTATACGAGGTATTGTGGTGATATCCTATGATGTCAGTGAGCAGGTCCAGTCCAGGAACAAACTTTTGGAAACGGCCGACTTCATGACTCAGATCCTAGAAGAGATGCCACAGAAGATGTTCACCACGGACACCTTCGGGAATAACACCTACAATAATGGACAGCTCATAGAGTATACAGGATTGAGCAATGAAGAACTTCAGACCGAGGGATGGCAGAAAGTGATCCATCCCGATGAGCTCAAGGAGACCGGTGAGCGTTGGATGAAGGCCATTCAAAAAGAAAAGTCATTCTCCATCAATCATAGACTCAAAGGGCACAGCGGCAAATACCGCTGGCATCTGACACGTTGTGTCCCCATCAAGGATTCCAGCGATGAGATCACCCATTGGATAGGAACATCTACCGACATCCATGAGCGTATGATGCTCGAGAAACGCAAAGATGATTTCCTCAACATCGCAAGTCATGAACTGAGGACTCCACTCACCACCGTAATGGCCTATACAGAATTGCTCATGGAGGATGAGACCATCCAGAAGGATGAGAATCTATCGACCTACTTGGATCGCAGTTTTCAGAATCAGAAGAGATTGAACGAATTGGTCTCAGAATTACTGGATATCACGCGGATTCAAAACGGGAAACTGGCCTTCTCTATGGAGAAGATAGATATACAGAAGTTGATAGAGAAAGCGGTAGAGAATCAGAGCTATGTCAATCAGAATCATATCATCAAGGTAGACGGAAATGTGAAGAAGAAGGTAGAAGCCGACCGGTCACGCATCGAACAGCTGCTCTACAATCTACTGACCAATGCAGTGAAATACAGTGATGAAGGAACAGAGATTCATGTACATATCGAGGAGAGAGAAAAAGGAGTTCAAGTGGCTGTCACCGATAAAGGCATAGGTATTCCCAAGGACAAGAAGAACGCGATCTTCAAACAGTTCTTCCGCGTCAAACAAGATGAGAAGGTAGCACCAGGTCTAGGTATCGGGCTCTACATAGCATCCGAGATTGTAAAAAGGCATAATGGACGTATTTGGCTGGAGAGTAAGCTGGGGGAGGGAAGCACCTTCTTTTTCGAACTCCCTTACTCCCAAGAAGTGAGCTTGAAGAATGTCGAACACATGTCGAACTGATAAACAGTACAAGAAGTGGCTAAAAAGAAATTACTGATCTACGATGATGAATTGGACATCTTGGAAGTGATGAAGATCATGCTGTCCAAAGAATATGATGTAGTCACCCGGAGCAATGTGACCGATGTCATCGGTGAAGTGCTCGATGTGAACCCAGACTTGATCCTCATGGATATCTGGATTCCAGAGATTGGGGGAGATAAAGCGGTGGCCTCACTCAAGAATGATGAACGCACCCAAGGTATACCCATCGTATACTTCAGTGCTAATACAGAAATAGAGCGCTACGCCCGAGAATCTGGCGCGGATGGGTTTATATCCAAGCCCTTTGATATGAAAAAAGTCAAAGAATGCCTGACCCGCTTGATAGAGAATAGTCAGAACTAGGTTCTAGAGAAATGACCTCTCAATCGGGATGCGAATCCATCTCCACATCTTTCATGAATTCGACCACATCGGAATCTCCTTGAGGGCCATAGGCCAGTACTAAAGTTCCTTTACTGCCGTCACTCATGCTCAAGGCATATAAGATCGAGAGGTCATCGGGATTGGTCATCCCTTCAAATCGATACTGCTGATCGATGATGATATCGGATCTTGAGAAATCCTTTTTAGAATTCAGGTCACGGAGTTTTCCATCCACAAGTCTGTAACTGGCGGTATATCCTACGGCCTGTAGATCATCGATGACTTCACGTTCATGTTTGTCGGTATGGATGATATTGCTTTTCATTTTAATTAGTAT
>JABDLZ010000011.1 GCA_013001705.1 Flavobacteriales bacterium | reverse complement strand
CACAATACCCATCCTCGGATATGCTGGGAAGAAGAAAGCAAGAAGCTCGTCAGATTCTACGAGGAGATCGCTTCTCGTCTAGGCTAATCGCGTGAGGTCTTCCACCCCGAAGGCCTTGTCCACGGTGAATCCTTCGGCAAATTCCACACCGATGTAGCGACCGAACTGCCGGGCTCTACTATAGAGATAATCGATAAATGTCTTACTGGAGATAGGCGTTTCCGGCTCATCGCTCTCGGGGTCATAGAATTGACTACTGAAAGCCATGATGGCCTCCATCTTCTGTTCTATGTGGTCGGTGATATCCACGATGACATCCGGTTCGATGAATCTATCTTGGATGTAGTGCATGAGCACTCGCGGACGCCAAGGTGCGTAGTCATGGCCCTCCACTGTTGCCTTGACCAATCCGCTGAAGAATGCCGCCTCTTTGATCAGGTCTGCTCCTCGTCCGTGGTCGGGATGCCTATCGGTGATCGCGTTGGCCAGTATGACATCCGGACGGTACTTGCGTATCATGAGAGCTACCTGCATGATATGCTCTTTGTCAGCCCGGAACCAACCATCTTCCATTCCCAGATTCTCTCTGAAATCCAGTCCGAGTATCTCGGATGCATGGTCTGCTTCTTTCTCTCGGAGTTCAGGATTCCCTCTACTGCCCAATTGACCTCGCGTAAGATCCACGATCCCACAGTTCTTTCCTTGATGGATGTGTTTCAGGAGCGTACCGCTGGCCGCTAGTTCTACGTCATCGGGGTGTGCGGCAAAGGCCAGGATATCTGCTTTCATTGCTCGAATTTGCCTAAAATCTGTTTACACTCTGCCAGGATCATCGCTGTAGCTCCCCATACGACCTCCCCATCGAAGGGAAAGCACTGTACTTTCCAAGGGAATGGGGAATCCCTGACCTGTATTTTTCGTTCCACGATGATGTCTTTACGCATCAATTCACTCAAAGGGGTCTCGATACCTCGCTTGACCTCTCTCGTATCATATCTCCATTCCGGTTCGTGATCGATGAGCGTAGCGAAAGGATGCACGATGAAATCACTCGGAGGAATGTATAGGGGGGTCAGTTCGCGTATGATCGAAGAAGTATCTATGCGTAGACCCGTCTCTTCTTCCAATTCACGCAGCATGGCCTCTTCATTGGTCTCTCCATCATCCAATCTGCCACCCGGCAATCCCACCTGACCCGAGTGGACTCCCGCATAATCGTGTCTCTTCAGTAAAAGGAAATGTAATCCGCTTTTCTTGGGATAGATCAGAAAAGCGACCGAACTCACCCGCGGATCATGGTCTCCTTGGATGATCTCCTCTACACTCGGTCGTATACGACCCATCATCGCATCGTGGGCCTTCTTGCCCGGCAAAGGTCCTTGGAAGAGGTCGGGGATATGGTCGATTCCGATCATCAGCGACAAATATCATCGTCTATACGTTCTAAGAACAATGAAAGCGAGAAATTCGCCCTATGCGCATCGCCTATCTCAGCTTGGATGACGATTTCCCGCCCGTTTCTCAGGCCAGGGCGGATGGTCTGTTGGCCATTGGAGGGGATGTAAGCGTAGAGATGTTGCTCAAAGCCTATCCCATGGGAATCTTTCCGTGGTACAATGAAGAACAACCTGTACTGTGGTGGGCGCCCCACGAGCGATGCGTGCTATTTCCAGCTATGATGCACTGTGGCAAGAACCTGAGAAGGACCATTCGACAAAAGAGGTTCGAGATCCGCATGGACACCGCCTTCGCACAAGTTGTGGAAGGCTGTGCACGTATAGGATCCAATCGTCAACAGGGCACGTGGATCAATCCTACATTGAAGGAATCCCTGTGTGAACTGCATGAAATGGGATTGGCCCACTCCGTAGAAGCCTGGATGGATGATTCCTTGGTCGGTGGATTGTATGGAGTGAGTCTAGGTGGGATGTTCTTTGGAGAATCGATGTTTGCTCAAGTCTCCGATGCCAGTAAGGTGTGCCTTTACCATCTCTGCCAATGGATGATACAGCATGACATGGACCTCATCGATTGTCAAATTCCGAATGATCACCTTTTCAGGTTGGGGGCACAGGTGCTGCAACCCGATGAATTCTATCCATTCTTGGAAGAGAGTGTAGAAAAAGAGACGCTGGAAGGACCTTGGGTCTATGACTCTCAGTAATTTCAAGCCGTGCTCAAAAGACTTTTCATACAGAACTATGCTCTTATCAAAGAACTGGACCTCGACCTGGAGTCTGGATTCACCGCACTCACTGGAGAGACAGGGTCTGGTAAGTCCATTCTTCTAGGAGCCTTAGGAATCGCCTTAGGGGAACGAGCAGATACCCATGTGCTCTTTGATAAAGACATCAAATGTGTTGTAGAAGCAGAATTCGACATACGCAGGATGTCCTTGAGAGGCTTCTTCGAGCAAGAAGATATCGACTATCTCTCGCTGTCCACCTTTCGTAGGGAGATCAATACGAGCGGCAGATCACGCGCTTTCATCAATGACACCCCTGTTCCCCTCCAGACCCTGAAGTCTATCGCTCAACGCCTGGTGGATGTGCATTCCCAACATCAGACCCTCTTATTGCGAGATGAAGACTTCCAGTTGCAACTTCTCGACCTCTTTGCCGATCACCGCTCAACATTGGAAGATTATCAGGAGACCTATACCCGCTATCGCAGCACACAAGGCGAACTCGGTCGCTTGAAGAGTTCCATCCATTCTGCAGGTATTGATAAGGACTATCTACAATTTCAGTTGGACGAATTGGAGTCGCTGGACCTGAGTCCGGGAGAAGACCAACGCATCGGTGAAGAACTGGGCCTACTCGAGCATGCACAGGAGATCAAGGCTGTGCTCACATCGGCCATCGGGCATCTACAGACCGAAGGTGGTCTACTCGATCAACTGAACAGCCTCTCTCATGAGATAGAAAGTATAGCCGGACACACCCAGGGTCTCACAGAACTGGCCGATCGGGTAGAGAGTACGCGCCTGGAATTGGATGATATCGGAAGAAGTATCGAGGAGATAGAATCAGGCGTGGAACACGACCCGGAGCGTAAAGAAGTGCTGAGTGAGCGGATGGACGAGTATCAACGATTGATGACCAAACATCATGTAAGCGACCTAGAGGCCTTGATCGCCCTCAAAGCGGATTTTGAGAGCCGTATGGGCCAAGCGGAATCCTCTCGTCAGGAATTGCAACGATTGGAAAAAGAGATGCAAATGTTGGAGGCCCGCTTGAAGGTCTTATCAAGCGACTTGACAGATGAGCGAAAGGCGGCCGTTCCTCGCTTCAGAAAAGCCATTCTGGACGAACTCGACAAACTCTCGTTAAGCAATGCCAATATCGATATATCATTATCTCAGTCATCTGATTACCAGTATTATGGATTTGATATAGTAAACATATTGTTCAATGCGAATAAGGGAGGTGAATTGCAACCTTTGCACAAGGTGGCATCCGGTGGAGAACTCTCCCGCTTGATGCTCATTCTCAAGCAACAGATGGCCCGTATCAAGGGGCTACCTACGCTGATTTTCGATGAGATAGATACGGGGGTCTCCGGTGAGATCGCCTCACAGATGGCGGAGGCACTTCATACACTTGCCAAGGGACGACAGGTCATTGCTATCACGCACCTTGCACAGGTGGCCGGTCGCGCTCAGCATCACCTGCGCATCAGTAAGTCCGATACCGAAGAGCGAAGCATCACCCAGGTAGAAGCTTTGGGTCGGGACGGAAGGATCCTAGAATTGGCCAAGATGTTGAGTGGTACCAAGGTATCCGATGCATCCGTTGCCAATGCCAAGGAACTCCTGAAGAACTGAAGACAGTCTATCTATATTTGGACCCAACACAAAGAGACAAGCTATGGCCGAGAATCTGTTGAAAGGAAAAAAAGGAATCGTATTCGGGGCACTGAATGATATGAGTATCGCTTGGAAGGTGGCCGAGAAGGCCAAGGCCCAAGGGGCTGACCTTGTCCTGACCAATGCGCCTATCGCCATGCGCATGGGCGAAATAGATAATCTGGCCAAATCCTTGGACGCACCGGTCATTGCAGCAGATGCCACCCGGGATGATGATCTGAAGGCCCTTTTTGAGCAGAGCATGGAGCACTTCGGAGGTGGGGTCGATTTCGTGCTGCACTCCATCGGGATGTCGCCCAATGTGCGCAAAGGCAAGCACTACACCGCTTCCAGCCACGACTTCTACTTGAAGACATTGGATGTCTCAGGACTGAGCCTGCATCGGGTACTCCAGGCGGCCTATGAACTGGATGCCATCAAGGAATGGGGCTCGGTGGTCGGACTGACCTATATCGCTGCCCAACGTGTATTCCCGGATTACAATGACATGGCCGATGCCAAGAGCCTATTGGAGTCGATTGCTAGGAGCTTTGGATATCATTATGGAGTCAAGAAGAAGGTGCGTGTCAATACCGTCTCCCAGTCCCCTACCGTCACCACGGCCGGAAGTGGAGTGAAGGGCTTTGATAGTTTCATCGCCTATTCCGAGGCCATGAGCCCACTGGGCAATGCGGATGCAGATGCCTGTGCTGACTACTGTGTGACCCTCTTCAGCGACCTATGCCGCTACGTGACCATGCAGAACCTCTTCCATGATGGTGGCTTCTCCTTCACAGGGGTAAGCGATGCGGTCATGGATAAATTCGTGGAAGGCTGATCGGCCCGCTCAGGCAATGTCGGCCGTTATAGCGCTCATCCGCAAAGAATTCCTGATCGATTGGCGGGATAGACAAGCTTGGGCCAGTATCCTTCTTTACATCCTGGCCACGGTCTATGTCGTCTACCTTGCCTTTGAGAAGATCATCGATGCAGAGACCTGGAATGCATTGCTCTGGGTGATCCTCCTCTTCACGGCATTCAATGTGGTCTCACGCACTTATGATCAAGATACCGGTGGTAGACAATTCTATCTATACACCCTGGCATCCGCCCAGCAGGTCTATCTATCGAAGTCCCTGTACTCTGCCCTTTTCATGACAGTAGCGGGTGTTCTGACCTTCTTGATCTACCAGTTCTTCCTTCCATTGGAGTCTTTGAGTGTCTCGCCTTTGAACTATCTCTCGGCCATCATCCTGGGTGCTATCGGTCTCACATCCATTCTCGGACTCATTAGCGCGATCGCCTGGAAGACTGGAGCCAATTCAGGCATGATCGCCATATTGGGATTCCCGGTGATCATTCCTCTCTTGGTAGCGATCATCACATTCTCAGAAGGCATCATTCTGGGGTATACCTGGTCCATGGTACAGATGTATGCATTGGCATTGATCCTACTGATCGTACTCGGAAACGGATTGGGGTACATTCTCTTTCCCTACCTTTGGCGGGATTGAAAATGGATGCCCGTAATAGTCTTATATAATTGATTACCAGGTTTATACAGCATATCATCAGAAGTAATTGGTGGAAGTATCTCGCCATAGTGACCTTGGTGATCACGAGCTTTCTATCCCTAGGGGTACCACTGGCACCCAACATCCTGACGATCGATACCAACCAACTCAAGGTAGGTACCAACGATATCACCGTCACTGGCTACAATACCCGTTTCGATGCCAGTGAAAATCAAGCATGGATAGAGTATGAGGACTATGCCTTGTGCGCCATCCATACCTATGCCCGATCGAGTGACGAACTGCTGGTGCGATTCGATATTCCCCAAGTCCTGCCGGAGAAGCGTTTGGAGCTATTTATCCACTCGGGATACGGAGGTATCATGCGAAGCCCACAGCGGGTCTGGGTATCGGCAGCGGTAGTCAAGGATACCGCCCAGGTCAATACTTGCTATGCGCCTATCGAGAGCTCTGTAGCCACTCCGATGCTCGCCTTCCCCAACAAGAACATCCTGAATGAGACCATCCGGAATCTGAATTTCCATGTGCCTATGTGGTTCAGCATGATCTTCCTGATGCTCATCTCCTTTGTATGCAGCATCGTCTATCTGCGCAATTCCGATCAACGCTATGACATGGCCGCGCGCTCTGCCATCCATGTCGGATTACTTTTTGCCTGTTGCGGATTGGCTACCGGTTCGCTTTGGGCGCGATTCACATGGGGAGCATGGTGGACCACCGACCCCCAACTCAATGGAGCGGCCATCTCCACATTGATATATCTGGCCTACTTCTTATTGCGGAGAAGCATAGAAGACCCGGATAAGCAGGCACGTATCGCAGCGGTCTACGCCATTTTTGCTTTTGTGATGTTCTATGTCTTCGTCAAAGTCATCCCAGGAATGGCAGATTTCTCGCTTCATCCGGATACTACAGACAACCCGAGTTTCAAGGAATATGACGTAGAGGACCGATTGAAGCTCGTACTGCGCCTGTCCGCCATGGGCTGGATAGCCCTCTCCTTCTGGATATTCACCTTGCGGTATCGATTCCTCCGCGTGGCTGAGAAGGACCATTAAGTTCTTCCATATGGAGGCCTACCCCCTTTCATAGAAGTCATTCTACAGGGT
>JABDLZ010000010.1 GCA_013001705.1 Flavobacteriales bacterium | reverse complement strand
TCCAAGTCCTTCCAAGAAAAAGTCATCCCTGCACTGGAGAATGTGTATGAGAATACCTTGAGGAACTTCTTATCGGGAAAAAGACCGGGATGGTTGGTCGCCTCCATGTTCGGTCTTCTCTTCTTTTCCTTCATCCTACTCGGGGTATTTACTCCCAAGGTCTTGTTCTTCCCTGAGAATATGCCGCAGTATCTCAATGTGTACATAGAGATGCCCATCGGAACGGATATCGAGAAGACCAATGCCATCACCAAGGAGGTAGAGGATATTGTTCTGACCAATCTGGAGGAACCAGCCATAGTCGGAGGAGAGGAATTGGTCATCAACGATACGGTGATCACCAAATCATCTATCGTAAGCTCGATCATTGCTCAGGTAGGTGAAGGCACCAGCGATCCGGCTCAAGGACCTCAATTCGGAGATTCCCCCCACAAAGCCCGGATACAGGTCAGTTTCTTAAAGTATGCTGAACGGAACGGCATCAATACCAATGACATCTTAGAAGATCTCAGAGCGGCCATCAAGGGCTTCCCCGGGACCAAGATCACCGTCACCAAGAATGCCGATGGACCGCCTCAGGGGGCTCCGATAAATCTGGAACTCAGCGGAGATGATTATGAGCAATTATTGGTTGAGGCGGATGAACTCCGTCAATTCATCAATGAGGCCTATATACCCGGTATCGAAGAATTGAAATTGGATGTGGAGACCGGGAAACCCGAGATGCCCATCATCATCGACCGGGATAAGGCACGTAGGCTCAATGTCTCGACCTATCAAATAGGTGATGCTTTACGTACGGCTTTGTTCGGCAAGGAGATAAGTACCTATAAGGAAGGAGAGGATGATTATCCGATCATGCTCCGTTTCGATAGGAAGTATGCCTATGATGCCGATGCACTGATGGAGCAGCGCATCACCTTCCGCAATCAATCCAACGGGCGCATCGTGCAGGTGCCTCTCAGTTCTGTTGCAACTAAGGACAAGACCAGCACCTTCAGTGCGGTCAAGCGGATCGATCAAGAACGTGTGGTGACCGTATTTTCCAATGTACTGACCGACTATAATCCCACCGAAGTCAATGACCGAATACGTGAACTGCTCGAAGGCTACGAATTACCCGAGGGTGTCGACCTGTCATTCACCGGTCAGCAGGAAGAACAGGCCGAGGAAATGAGCTTCTTGACCACAGCGTTGATGATCGCAGTGTTCATGATCCTCCTGATCATCATCGCGCAGTTCAATTCTGCTTCCACCCCGCTGATCATCCTCACTTCGGTGGTGCTCAGTTTGATCGGGGTATTGCTGGGACTGATCGTCTTCCAGATGGACTTCATCATCATCATGACCATGATAGGAATCATCTCACTGGCCGGAGTAGTGGTGAACAACGCCATCGTATTGATCGACTATACCAAGCTCATAGAATCGCGTATGAAGGAGCGTCTGGGAATGGCACCCGAGGATAAATTGAATGAAGAACAGATGTTCGAAGCGGTGGTAGAAGGAGGAAAGAAAAGACTCCGCCCAGTACTCTTGACCGCTATCACCACCGTACTGGGACTCATCCCATTGGCCGTGGGATTGAATATTGATTTTGCCCGCTTGCTCACGCACCTGGACCCCAACATCTATATGGGTGGAGACAATGTGGTCTTCTGGGGACCTATGAGTTGGACGATCATCTTCGGATTGACCTTTGCGACCTTCCTCACGCTGGTCATCGTACCGGCCATGTACCTGCTCCTTTCGAAGATGAAAAGATGGATGGCAGGAGTTTGAGTTTGGCAAGGCTTTTGCATAACTACTGAACGCTGGCGAACCATTGTCGCGTTCCGCGGCAAGCCAGCGTCTAATTGGTTGTTTGGTTTTGGTTAGAGAGAGGCCTCCTTTATTGGGGGCCTTTCCTTTTATAAACCTTTAAGAACCAACACCTTCTGCCCTCTCCATGGCCCAAAAGACCATCAAGCACAATAGGATGCTCAGTAGGATATTGAGAATCAAGAAGCCGAAATTCCCTTGTTTGATCAGTAGAAAATTCTCCAAAGAGAATGTAGAAAATGTACTAAAACCTCCACACAGACCCACTACGATGAATAGTCGTTGCCATGATCCTTCAGGAAGTTTATCTGCAAAATAATACAGTCCGCCCGCCATGATGACACAGCTCAGCACATTGGCTGTGAGTGTACCCCAGGGAAAAGCCGATGGACTCAGTCGCAATACACCTAGAGAGACTAGGAATCGACAGAGACTGCCGATACCTCCACCCAGGAATACAGCTATGATCGCTTGCAGACTCACTCTTCGGATTCCAAAGGAGAAACTCGAGCATAGAGGATATACACTACCGATCCCAAGAAGATTCCCAATAGTGCCCCCGCTGTGACATCGGAAGGATAATGCACTCCCAAGTATACCCGACTATAGGCCACTACGGCCGCCCAGATGAACAAGGGGATCAAGAAGCGCTTATCATTCAGGGCTCTATACGTAAACACGGAGATGCCAAAGAAATTGGTCGCATGACCCGAAACAAAACTGAATCCACTCCCACAGCGGTCGTTCACTTTATGGACCAGGTCCATGATCTCCAGATTATTGCACGGCCTGTATCTGGCTACCAGAGGTTTGATGACGGTACTGCTCATCTGATCACAGACCAGGATCACGAGTGCAATGCCCATGGCAAAGTAGCCTAGGCCCTTCCATCCATATTTATGGTAGACCATATAGAGGAGGAATACATAAAGCGGGATCCAGAAGAGCTTGTTGCTGACCAGATACATCAAGGGATCCATGAATTCATGGTTCCAACCATTGATATACAGGAACAGGTCACGATCGATGGACTCTAAAGATTCGAACACGGCATTGAAATTATCGGTTTATCTCATTCCATATCATGTCCTTCAACTCCATGAGTCCTTCTTGGGCCACTGCGGAGATGAACACGTGAGGCACTCCTTCTGGAATAGTGGGACTCAACAGATCACGCATCTCAGCATCAGCCAGATCACTCTTGGTGATGGCCAGTAATCTGCCTTTATCCAGAAGTTCGGGGTTGTATTGCCTCAATTCGTTGAGGAGGATGTTGTATTGTTCTCCGATATCATCTGCATCGGCAGGTATCGTGAAGAGCAGGACGGAATTCCGTTCGATGTGACGTAAGAATCGCAATCCCAGACCTTTTCCC
Source organism: Flavobacteriales bacterium (assembly GCA_013001705.1). NCBI lineage: Bacteria > Pseudomonadati > Bacteroidota > Flavobacteriia > Flavobacteriales > Flavobacteriales bacterium. The sequence goes on along the minus strand of JABDLZ010000010.1, from coordinate 5,036 downwards.
TGATGGGCATTCTCGATGATTCCCGGGATATCGGCCATGATGAATGATCGGTCATCCCTGTAGGGTACGATGCCCAGATTGGGAGTCAGCGTAGTGAACTCATAATCTGCGATCTCGGGTTTGGCTGCGCTGATGGAGGCCAACAAGGTGGATTTGCCCACATTGGGAAAACCGACCAGTCCTACATCTGCCAAGACCTTGAGCTCAAGGATACGCCATCCCTCTTCCCCAGGTATTCCAGGTTGTGCATAGCGAGGTGCTTGGTTGGTGGAGGTTTTGAAGTGGTTATTTCCCCTACCTCCCATTCCTCCTTCCATCAAGATACGTTCTTCTCCATGGTCTCTTATTTCAAAGAGTTCTTCCATGGTCTCCGCATCGCGTGCCACGGTTCCCAAAGGGACTTCCAGAATGACATCCTTCCCATCTGCTCCGGTCTTGAGGTTACCTGTACCGGATTCGCCATGATCGGCTTTGATATGCTTTTTGTACTTGAAATGAAGAAGGGTCCAAAGATTTCGGTTCCCCCTCAAAATGACGTGTCCTCCTCGGCCTCCATCGCCCCCATCGGGACCTCCTTTTGCGGTATTCTTCGATCGCAAGAAATGCGTGGAACCCGGTCCCCCATTTCCGGAGCGCAAATGGATCTTGACGTAATCAACGAAGTTTTTCTGGCTCATCGTAGAACAGATTCAAGATTCCTGATTCAATAGAAGATAGAGAAGGTCCTATGCAATGGCCTCAGCGAGACGTTCGGAGATGGCTTCGATGGAGCCTATTCCATCTACGGCCACGAATTTGCCTTGCTCCCGATAGTGGTCGGCCACGATGGCGGTCTCTCGTTCGTAGACTTTGATACGGTTGCGGATGACCTCTTCATTGGCATCATCGGCCCGACCGCTCTCCTTACCGCGTTCCAGCAGGCGCTCTACCAATTCTTCTTCAGGCACTTCCAGTGCAAGCATCTTATGGATGGTCGTTCCCTTCCTTTCCAAGAAGCCATCCAGTGCTACTGCTTGAGCCTCTGTACGCGGGAATCCATCGAAAATGAAGCCTTGGGCATCAGGATGTTCCTCTACCTCGGCCTCGAGCATACGTATGGTCACATCATCTGGAACGAGTTCTCCTTTGTCCATATAGCTCTTGGCGAGATTCCCTAATTCTGTACCTCCCTTGATATTGGTCCGGAAGATATCCCCGGTGCTGAGGTGTACCAGGTCGTGATCCTTGACCATACGGGTGCTCTGGGTACCCTTTCCAGCTCCAGGAGGGCCAAATAGTATGATATTCTTCATTCGTTTCTCGGTATCGGTGTCCAATACATAGATATCGTTCAGATTCCTCCCCAGACCATCATAGTCAAGTCCATAGCCGACCAAGAAGTCATTGGGGACCTCCAGTGCCACGTGATCGATGGGGTAATCTTTGATGTAGGCATCCGGCTTGAAAAGTAAAGTCGCGATGATCACACGCTTGGCATTGCGTGACTCCAGATCGAAAAGGATATTCTCTATGGTCTCTCCGGTGTCCACGATATCCTCGAGGACTACCACGGTGCGTCCTGCTATCTTCTCGTCCAGACCGATAAGACGCTTGACCTGTCCGGTAGATCGCGTGCCTTCATAGCTGGCCACCTTGACAAAGCTTATATCACAGGGGCCCTCGTAATTGGCGATGAGGTCGGATGCAAAGCGGAAGCACCCATTCAACACACCTAGGAAAAGAGGCGCGTCATCTCCGATATCCTTCTTCAAATGAGAGGCCATGGCGGAGATGGCCGCTTGGATGTGATCTGAGGGAATACTCAGCTTGAATTGCTTGTCGTGTAGTTGGACCTGACTCATAATGAGCAGGCGAAGGTACTGATATTTCAAGTCCCTGTGCAGGTATATCAGGCATCGCAGAAGGGTCTATCGGGACAACTTGGTCCTATGCATCCCTACCACATCGTGTGGAAGTGCTTCCACGGTTTCTTCACTTCCCAAGTAGTAGGATAAATTCTCAATACAGATGTTTTACCCTGATTATCAATGGGTTATCTCTATGCTTTCTAGAGAAAACATTCTTGGATAAGAATTCGCTCATGATAAGTCGATACCGATTCCCCGTGCGAGCGAGAATCAGAGTTGTAGAACCAGAGAAAGAAATTATACCATGAACAGACAAGCTATCATCGCCAGTGCCTTACTCCTCACCTTCATGATGCTCATCAGTACCTTTCTGATGGCCAGTGAGACCAACCTGAATCAATTCGATGACCGAGGTCTGAGGGATGGTTATTGGAAATTGACGGCTGCCATGATCGGTGAGAGTGACTATGCTCCTCATCAAGTAGTGGAAGAAGGCCTCTATATAGAAGGAAAGAAGAACGGAATGTGGACACGCTATCACAAGAATGGAAATCCGATGTACGAGATCACCTATGTGAATGACGTTCCTCACGGACCATACCGCACCTTCCAAGTAGATGGCGATGTAGAAGAGAAGGGTGCATGGAAACAGAAGAAGAATGTAGGCGAGTTCTATCGCTATCATGCCAATGGCACACTTGCTCAGCATTTCCAATTCGATGAGAACGGTGTGCGTCAAGGAGTGCAGTATTACTACTACTCCAATGGACAACTGGCTGTAGAAGTCACTATCAGGGATGGGCGCGAGCAAGGTCCCATGAAACGCTACTATCGAGATGGTAGACTGAAGGAAGTCAAGGTATTCGATCAAGGAGCTGTGATAGAGACTGAAGAGTTGGACATCCCAATAGCCAAGGTCGAATCCAAGCCTGTGAACACTCCGAAAAAAGAGAAAAAAGAAGTGCTCCGCACCAATGAAGCCCAGATGTTCCATGAGACCGGACACAATATCCTTTATAACAAGAATCGCCAGAAGACCCAGGCCGGGTACTTCAAAGACGGACGTCTCTGGGATGGAAAGTATTACCGCTATGATGAGAACGGAATCCTACATCGAGTTGAACTCTATCGCAATGGACGAGCAGTAGGTAAGGTCGCCCCTGAGCAGCAGGTATTCGAGTACTCCGTGCAATAGCCCTATTCCTGCTTTGGAACTGAGTTCTCAGTGCTCCTTCTCGTAGAAGATCTTATAGAATTTACGGCCATCCGGTTCGTGACCCCGCTCTATGAGACTCTTGTCCCCATGTATATAGACATGGAAATTCTTATCCAATTTCAATACGCTTTTGAATACGCGTGACTGTTTCTTGACCGCTTTATCAGAGATCTCGAAACTGTCTACCGGCTCCAGAGAATAGGATTGTCGGTACTGGTCCTCGAATCGATCGAAACTCTCTATTACGGCCTGATCCTGAAATATCTGTTGGGTGAACTCCTTTTTATCGAAGGCCTCATTCTCTTTGAAAAAATTGACCGAACGATTCAGTAGATCGATCTGCTCTGTGCGTTCCACCTCGAATTCCTCATCCAATTTCTCCGTGACATATTCCTTGGTGATCTGCATGAACTCCTTGGTGCGGTGATAGGCATCGTTGCACTCGATGATCTGTAAGAATTCATCATTCCAGAAGCGGGCCTCTACCCCACGCTGTGCGTTATGCACCAGCACCTTATACCCTTCCTCCCGATCCACATCGAAGATCAACACTCCTTTATCCAGTCCCTTTATTTCATAGCCTTCATCGGCCAGGATATCGTATTGCTCTTCGCCCGGCTCGGCCTTGATAAATGGTGCTGTCTGCTCGGATTTGAAGATTCCGATCATATCGAGTTCTTCCCCATTGAGGATGGCACCATCCATCTTGGCCACATGGAATTGTCCTTGTGGGATATTGGGATGCCGGCTCACTTCATATAGCAACTTGGCCAACGATTGGCTGCCTTCTAAAAATTCTACTTTCCGGTCGAAGAGTTCTTGGATGATTCCGAAGACCTCATTCATCTCTTGATCGACCGGGTGGGCGAATCGGAAGAATTCCTCGGCCTTGAACGGAGATAGGAAATAGGTCATCAAATGGGATAGGGCATCCTCCTTGATGCGACTCCCTGACTGGGAAAGTCCTAGACCTTCTTCACGGCCTTTATTACCCACGCGGTGAGTGACCAGATGGGTCAGTTGTACTTCTTCAAGATAGAGTGTGTCCATAGGGAGGACGAAAGTATGGATTGACGGTCATCATCCCGCCCAACCTTCTCTATCCAGACTCCGATATTGGATAGCCTCGGCCAGATGATCCGTCTCGATCTTTTCTGATCCGGCCAGATCGGCTATTGTACGGGAGACCTTCAATATGCGGTCATAGGCCCGAGCACTAAGTCCAAGTCTATCCATGGCCACCTTGAGCATCTCTGTGCCTTCAGCGCTGATCTCACAGTGTTGATTCAGCTCTTTCTTTCCCATGTGGGCATTGGCATGTATCTCCTTGTTGTCCTCGAATCGGTCGTTCTGGATCTGTCGGGCTTGGGTCACGCGCTCTCGGATGGGCGCACTTCGCTCGGTCTCCTGCTTGCTGGCCAATTCTGCAAATCCAACTGGCGTCACCTCAATGTGTAGATCGATACGATCCAAGAGCGGTCCGGATATCTTGTTCAGATATTTCTGTACCATCCCCGGAGGGCATACACAATCTTTCTCGGGATGATTGTAGTATCCACAGGGGCAGGGATTCATAGAGGCCACGAGCATAAAGGCAGCCGGATAATCCACAGAGAATTTTGCACGGGAGATATTTACCACCCTATCCTCCAATGGCTGTCGCATCACCTCCAAGACTGTTCGCTTGAATTCGGGCAATTCATCCAAGAAGAGCACTCCATTGTGGGCCAATGAGATCTCTCCGGGTTGTGGATAGCCTCCGCCTCCTACCAAAGCCACATCTGAGATCGTATGATGCGGTGAGCGGAAAGGACGCGTACTTATGAGGCCTTCTTCCTTGGAATTCTTCCCAACGATACTATGGATCTTGGTAGTCTCCAAAGCTTCATGCAGACTCAATGGCGGTAGGATAGTCGGCAGTCGTTTGGCGAGCATGGTCTTCCCCGCACCTGGAGGGCCAATCAGAATGACAT
>JABDLZ010000009.1 GCA_013001705.1 Flavobacteriales bacterium | reverse complement strand
CCGGCCATGATCACGCAATAGTTCTTATCCTTCTCCATAGAGTGCTGGTTTTAGCGGTGCAAATTACACGCTTTCTACGTGATCGAGTACATGGATGGCTCCCGGTATGAGGTAGCGCTTACCGCTTTTGACTTCTTGACAGAGATAGCGAGTGCGCTTCCTGGGTCCTTTGATGAAGGACCTGCCATTGCTCAAAGTGAATACCTCACCATAGGGGACCTCATCCAAGTGGGGTCGATGGATACCCTCTGCCTGATCGAAGGCGCGCTGGAGTTGAGGGTCGCTGCAGGAGGAGGCTTTGGGAGAACGGAGATGCTCCTGGATGACAGCTGCTATTCCGGGACTGAAGACTTCTTTCTGTAACAGCGGCCGGATAAGCTCGATGAAAAGGGACTTCCATTCCCGTCCATGAGGTCTGATGCCACGGCCATATAGATCGAAGGCTTTCCAGTGGGCGATCTCATGGATCAGGGTGAAGAGGAAGCGCTCGGGTCCCAGGTCCACATTGATGGAGATCTCAGGGATACTTCTGGAAGTGGTCCGCTTGAAATGTCCCAACTTGGTCTTCCGTGGTCGGCTGATATGTAGAACTATCGGGGACTCGGCCAACAGTTCAGCTGAATACGTAACAGCTCCCTCTGGAACATGATGGAGCAATAGGCCACGCCAATATTCTATCGCATCAAGGCTGGACCCTACAGGTGTGAATCTCATCAGCAGGGAGGGTCTGTGACCATTCAGGACAATTACAGTTCTTCTTGATCTTGCGCACATTGCGTCCCTTGCTGCATGAGAATAGGATGCAGATGGCCATCAAGAAGAGTATACGGATCAATGAAGTCATCTCTCGGGGTAAAGATATCCAACGGAGGTCCTCCTCGAAGAGTATATCTATTTTCGTCTGCGAATAGATTGATTTGAATCTCATCGGACATATCGGGGCATACGGCCTACTGATGCGCAAGGTCTTCAGTAAACCTGAGAAGTGGAAGGTATACCGCAGGCGGATCATTGCAGAGATGGACAATCTGGGGGTGAGCTCATTGGGCCTGGTCGTGCTGCTCTCCTTGTTCATGGGAGCGGTCATCTGTCTACAGACGGCCACCAATATCGACAGCCCGCTCATTCCTATGTCCCTGGTAGGCTATGCCACGCGTGAATCCGTGATCTTGGAGCTTTCACCCACGATGCTGAGTCTCATTCTGGCCGGTAAAGTAGGGTCGAGCATTGCATCGGAGATAGGGAGCATGCGTGTGACCGAGCAGATAGACGCTTTGGATATCATGGGGGTGAATTCCGCCAGTTATCTCATTCTACCCAAACTCATTGCCGCCTTGGTCTTCTTCCCCTTTCTCATCATCATCAGTATGATCCTCGGAATTGTTGGAGGGTATATCGTTTCGGTGGGTACAGGGATACTGGAGACACAGGATTACATCAGCGGTATCCATATGGAGTTCAAATTCTTCCATGTTCTCTACGCATTGATCAAGACCCTCTTCTTTGCAGCCATCATCACTTCGGTATCTGCATACCATGGATATACGGTCAAGGGGGGAGCCTTGCAGGTAGGTAAATCGAGCACCCAGGGAGTGGTGAGCAGCAGCGTTCTCATCCTCATTTTCAATTACCTCCTCACCCAGGTGATGCTGATATGATCGAGCTGCAGGATGTACATAAGTCCTTTGACGAGGCAGAGATCATCAAGGGGATCACCACCACTTTTGAGAAGGGGAAGGTCAATATGATCATAGGTAAGAGCGGCTCGGGTAAGTCGGTGCTCACCAAGTGTGTCATAGGCCTGTATAAGCCCACTTCGGGGAAGGTCCTATTCGATGGCGTGGACTATTCATCCATGGATGAGAAGCAGAAGACCGAGATACGTAAGAATATCGGCATGCTCTTCCAGGCCTCAGCCCTTTTCGACTCCATGACCGTACTGGAGAATGTCATGTTCCCGTTGAGCATGTTCACCTCCTGGTCCAAAGCCGAGATGCGCGATAGGGCCATAGAGTGCCTACATAAGGTCAACATCATCGACAAGGAGGAGCTCTATCCGGGCGAGACGAGTGGCGGTATGCAGAAACGGATTGCCATTGCCCGGGCTATCGCCATGGAGCCGAAATACCTGTTTGCTGACGAGCCCAATTCCGGACTCGACCCTCAAACGGCCATCGTCATTGACAATCTGCTCAAGGAGATCACCTATGAGTATAATACGACCACGGTGGTCATCAGTCACGACATGAACTCGGTGATGGAGGCTGCTGATAACATCATGTTCATCCATGAAGGCCATAAATGGTGGGAAGGCGATCGAGAAGCACTCATACGCACCGACAATCAGGAATTACAGGATTTCGTGTATGCTTCCAAGTTCATGAAGCGACTCCGAGAACAATTGCTCAAGAGTTGAAGCGGGTGTAAGCTTTGCAATGAATGTCCTTAAAATGAGGACCTATCGTGAGGAATGGCGGTTCAATTGGCTATTTTTGAGATTCATTAAAACCGTGAAAACGTAATAAAACGAAGATCATGAATAGAATTCTACTTGCTTTAATCACTGTTGGCTTCGCATTTGCCTCTCAAGCGCAGGTCCTTCTCTCTGAGGACTTCCAGGTTTTTGCCAATAGTGGTGACATCCCTTTTGTCGAAGAACCAGATGATGCGGAACCAGAAGATTGGCTCAGTGTCGACTTGGATAACCTTCCTGATGCGAACACCCGTCCGCAGAACTGGTACGGAACTACCGGTGTCGAGTATATCCTAGTGGATCCCATCCCAGAAGACACGAACTTCGTAATGGGCTCCAGTTCATGGTTGGACGGATTTGCTCCGGGTAACAGGAACTATCTTATCACTCCAGAATTGGACATCCAAGCTGGAATGACCGTATTGCACTTCGATGTAGGGGTCCGTCAGACTCCACGTTATGCAGATGGTATGCGTGTAGTGGTATCTCCAGATGCTGACATGACCGACCTTGAAGCGAATTTCTCAGATACTCTTTGGACGCAGGCTCAAATGGTAGAAGAAGTGAGCTGGGTGGTCGACTACTACCCAGGTATCGATTACACGGGTTGCTCTGCAGGTGGTGGATTCGATATCGAGTCCTTCTGCTGGTTCCCTGCTACATTCGGTGATGGTACCGGAGGTACGGGATATCGTCATGCTGAAGACCATACTGTGACAGCATACTTGGATTCAAGCGACAACGTATTCGTAGGTCTGAATGAACCACACACACTGGACCTTTCCATGTATGCCGGTCAGACCATACGTATCGCATTTTTGCACGATTCTGATGATGACAACTTCATCACTGTCGACAACATCGTTGTTGAGATGCCTACAAGCGTGGCAGAGTTCGATTTTGCTGATCTGGTGAGCTTTTACCCGAACCCAGCTACCGAGAGATTGAACCTGAACTTCAGCACTTTGGTGCAGAACAGCGCTATCGTGAATGTCTACGATGCCAATGGAAGAGAAGTACTCTCAGAGGTCTTCTCTGGAAACAATCTTTACGCATTCCATACACTGGATGTCAGAGCATTGGAAGCCGGGATCTACAGCATTCAAGTGACCATCGACAACACGACAGTTGTAGGTGACACCTTCATGAAGCAGTGATTCGGAGCCAAGGCTCTAAGAACGAATATTGAAAAAGCCCCTACCGCAAGGTGGGGGCTTTTCTTTTGATATCGATGTCTATCGACTCGTTGCCAAGCTCTGCTCAGTCTGCTACGAGTTCAGCCTCTTGCTCTTGGTCATAGCTTTCGATAGAGGGACAGCTGCAGATCAAATTCCGATCACCATAGGCACTATCGATCCGATTGACCGGAGGCCAGTACTTCTGCTCCTTGATATAAGGCATGGGGTAATAGGCCAATTCCTTGGTATAGGGTCTGTTCCACTCGCCATGAATGAGCTCATCGGCCGTGTGTGGAGCGTTGATCAGCATGTTGTTCTCCTTGTCCAGGTCTCCGCGCTCGATGGCTGCGATCTCTTCGCGTATGGCCTTCATCGCCTGGATGAAGCGGTCAAGCTCTTCCTTGGACTCGCTCTCGGTAGGCTCCACCATAAGCGTTCCTGCTACAGGGAATGAGACCGTTGGCGCATGGAAGCCATAGTCCATCAATCGCTTGGCGATGTCCTCTACTGAGATTCCAGCGGCTTGTTTGAATGATCGACAGTCCAGGATCATCTCATGGGCCACAGTTCCTTTCTCTCCTTTATACAGGATGTCATAATCATCTTCCAGTTGTGCTCTGAGATAATTGGCATTGAGAATGGCCATTTCTGTTGAGCGCTTAAGTCCATCAGGACCGAGCATACGGATGTATCCATAGGAGATAAGTAGGATCAATGAACTTCCCCACGGTGCGGAGGAGATGGCCGGAATGGCTTTATCTCCCCCTGTAGGAATCACCGGATTGGAGGGCAGGTAGGGCAGCAGTTTTTCCACCACTCCTATAGGTCCCATACCTGGGCCACCGCCTCCATGGGGGATGGCAAAGGTCTTATGCAGATTCAAGTGACATACATCAGCTCCGATATTCCCTGGGCTGGTCAATCCGACCTGCGCATTCATATTCGCACCATCCATATATACCAGACCTCCATGGTCATGTATAATCTGCGTCACATCGGTCACATGACCCTCGAACACCCCGTGGGTCGAGGGGTAGGTGATCATCAGTCCGAGCAGTTCATCGGCATGCTTTTCGGCCTTCTCTTTTAGGTCATCCAGATCGATATTCCCATGTTTATCGCACTTGACCACAACTACCTTACATCCTGCCATGACGGCACTTGCCGGGTTGGTGCCATGTGCAGAAGAGGGGATGAGTACCACCTTGCGTTGGTGATCTCCTTGGTCTTCGTGATAGGCCTTGATCACCATCAGTCCCGCATACTCTCCTTGTGCTCCGCTATTGGGCTGCATGGAGACACCGGCAAATCCGGTGATGCGCGCCAGATCCCGGCTGAGGTCACTGATGATCGCACCATATCCATGGGCTTGATCCACTGGGGCAAAGGGGTGTATGTTGGCGAATTGGGGCCAGGTGATGGGGTCCAATTCGGCTGCTGCATTGAGCTTCATGGTACAGGAGCCCAGAGGGATCATGGAGTGTACCAGAGAAATGTCCCGATTCTCCAATTTCTTCATATAGCGCATCAGAAGGGTCTCTGAATGCATGCTGTTGAAGATCGGATGCTCCAGATAGTCCATCTCACGGTAGTTGAGAGGACTTGGACCAGCGTCCATCATCTCGGCCGGTTTGACCAAGACCTCGGCAAAGAGTTCGATGATATCCTGTACGTCTTCCTCACGTGTGGTCTCGTCCAAAGAGATGCCCACGCTTTCATCCTCGAAATACCTGAAGTTGATGCTCGCGGTCTGAGCCGCGATACGTACCCGCTCACAGTCGGTCAGGTCATGCAGGTCCAATCGCAGAGTGTCGAAGAATCGCGTATTGCGCGTGGTAATACCCATCATCGATAGGCTGGCCGAGAGCGCACGGGTAAGATCATGTACCTGCAAAGCGATATTGCGAAGGCCTTTGGGGCCGTGATAGACCGCATACATTCCTGCCATGACAGCAAGCAAAGCTTGAGCTGTGCAGATATTGGAGGTCGCTTTGTCCCTACGAATGTGTTGCTCGCGGGTCTGCAGTGCCATGCGATAGGCGATCTTTCCATGTTTGTCTTTGGATACTCCGATGATCCTTCCAGGAATATGCCGCTTGAAATCAGAGCGGGTAGCAAAGAAGGCTGCATGGGGACCTCCATAGCCCATGGGGACTCCGAATCGCTGGCTGTTGCCCACGACCACATCAGCACCCCAGGATCCAGGGGAAGGAAGTAGGGTAAGACTCAGTAGGTCACTGGCCACCACTACTTTTATCTCTTTGGAATGACAGAATTCCACAAAGTCGCTGTAGTCTCTCACGAGTCCATCGCCAGCAGGATATTGGATAAAGACCCCGAAAAAGCCTTCATCCAAATTGCTTTCAGCATACTCTCCGGTAACGATCTCTATGCCCATGGCCTCCGCACGGGTCTGCATCACTGCAAGGGTCTGAGGGAAGACATTCTCATCTATAAAAAGCTTATTGACCCCATGCTTCACTTGCTCCCGAGATCGGATATTGTAGAACATGAGCATGGCCTCAGCGGCCGCAGTTCCTTCATCCAATAGGGAAGCATTGGCCAGTTCCAAGCCTGTGAGATCAGAGACCACGGTCTGGAAATTGAGCAGGGCTTCCAGCCGTCCTTGGGCGATTTCTGCCTGATAAGGAGTATAGGCCGTATACCATCCTGGATTCTCCAGGATGTTGCGTACTATGGTAGGGGGAGTGATGGTCCCGTAATATCCCATCCCCATGTAGCTGCGATAGAGCAGATTCTGCTCGGCCAGGTCCTTCATGTGAGCGAGATACTCCCATTCACTCATCGCTTCAGGAAGCTCGAGATCCTCCTTGAGGCGGATGGCCTGAGGGATGGTCTTCTCGACCAATGAGTCTACCGAATCCTCTCCGATAGCCTTCAACATGGCCTCTACTTCCGAGTCCGTACTCGGTCCGATGTGTCTTTTCGCAAAATCCATTCTTGACAATTGATCTGAACTGCAAATATAGATGGATACAAGGCCAGAAAAGCTGTTTGATAGGCACTCAGAGAGGTAGATTTCGACAGCTTGTGCAGAGGAGTATCTTTGACGCACTCTCTACCACCTGTATGCTCAGAATCACGCTTTGTATCGCCATTCTCACGTTCTTCTCTGACCTACAGGCACAGGACACCCTCCTCCTTCTGAATGGGAAGAGCCTCATTGTGAATATCACCGATGACAGCGGGGCCAATGTGTTCTTCGATGTGACCAAGAAGAACGGAAAAAGCCGGTCTATGGATCTGCACAAGACGGAGTTGTTCTCCATCACCAAAGAGGGAGAAGGAGAATCGATACTCTACGTCCAGGATCCCGATTTCGGATATGATCTGAGTGTGGAGGATATGCGATTCTATATGGCCGGCCAGAACGATGCCCGCATGGGCTACAGCGCCTTGCCTTCATCAGCCGGAGGGTTTGTTTTCGGTATGGCCTCGGTCTTCTATTTCGAAGGAGGGTATGTGCCGTTCATGACACCTTTTGCATATGCTCCAATGATGCAGATCCCCTATATAAAGATCAGAGAACGCAGCGTCACGGACCCCGCCTATGAATTGAGCGACTATTACATAGAAGGCTATAATAAGACGGCCAGAAGCAAGAAATTACTCCAGAATTTCGCAGGCACGATTGCTGGCGTGATCGTGGGTTCGGTGATATGGGAGGCTACCCAATAGTCACTTTTCAGTGCGTACCTTTGTCCTCATTCTGAAACAAAAGATTCAAGCATGTACCCAGCTGAGATAGTAATGCCCATGAAATCCGACCTCACGCAGGTGGGTTTCAAAGAAGTGACCACCCCTGAAGAGGTGGACAGTTTACTCGAGGAGAACAAAGGAAAGACCGCTATGGTCGTGATCAATTCGGTATGCGGATGTGCTGCTGGATCGATGCGTCCAGGGGTCAAGGCTTCATTGAGCAATGAGAAACTTCCCGATGTACTGGCGACCGCATTCGCAGGATTCGATACCGATGCCGTGCAGAGACTGAGACAATACATGCTCCCGTATCCTCCATCATCACCTTCCATCGGGATATTCAAGGATGGCAATCTGGTGCATATGGTAGAGCGCCATCACATCGAAGGGAGAACGGCCGAGATGATCGCAGATCACCTGCGATCGGTCTACAACGAATACTGCTAGGACTGTATGACCTTGGGCACCTTGAAATAATAGGCGTCCTTAGAAGGAGCATTGCGTAGGATCTCTTCCTGGGAGGTCTCTGAGGTGACCTGGTCTTCCCGTAAACGGTTGATCTCATCGGTCATATGGATCAATGGTTCTACACCGGTGGTATCCACCTCGGACAGCTTATCCACAAAGTCGAGCATGCGCTGCATATCCTGCCTGATCTGCTCACGCTCCACATCTTCGAATCGCAGTTTGGATAGCGTAGCTATCCGGTCCAAGAGTTCATCATCGATCTTCATTGCGCACAAAATTAGGGCTTTGGCTCAATCCACGTTCGATCAATGGAGCATTGATGATATCGTAGATCTTGTTCCGTAACGGTGAGAGGTCCATCATATCCATACCCTGCGTATCGACCCGTGGGTGTACGATCACCTCGCACTTACCAGGAGTAGCCTTACCGAATATGCGATGGGGAATCTCCAATCGTTCGTGATTGTAGAGGAAGGTGATGGGGAGAATGGGAACGGTCTCTTCTAGAGCGATCTTGAATGCCCCGTTCTTGAACCGTTTGAGCTGGGGAGTGTCATTGGGAATCTCTCCCTCTGGGAATATCGCCACCGAGACCCCACTCCTCAGGGCTGCTCTCGCCTCATCGAGTGAGGCCATGGCTTCTTTTGCATTCTCCCGATTGATAGAGATATCCATGCCCTTGCGGAAGAATACCCCGATCATCAACCATTTGCGGAGTTCTTTCTTCCCGATGAATTTGAAATAGTACGGGATGACCGGGTACATGTGTATGATATCCGAATAAGACTGGTGGTTGATACAGACCACGCAGGGTCCATCGAAAAAGAGATTCTCCCGACCATGGATGACATAGTAGTTACCCCAGAAAAAGGCCAAGACCTTGCACCAGAGCACCTTGATCCGAAATGCCTCTGGGTGGCGGTCGCGGTCCTTCAGTTTGAAATGGACAAAGGGGTAGAACACCGCCCAGACCACGAAGAAGATGACCAGCATATAGACCTTGTAGAGGAGATACAGCGGCCAAAGCACATATCGTAGGGAACCCTTCATACTCCGTGGCTAAGGTATCATTCCTTCATACCTAGGACATTCATAGGTGCGATCTTATACTTTCGCGAGCGAGCTTAGACCATTCATTATGCCTAGGGTATTAACAGGAATTCAGAGTACAGGAACCCCACATCTCGGCAATCTACTGGGGGCGATCATACCGGCCATTGAAATGAGCAAGGTGCCAGAGAATGATTCCTTCCTATTCATTGCTGACATGCATTCCCTCACCCAGATCAAGGATGGTGAGCGATTGAGGCAGAACACCTATGAGGTAGCGGCCGCTTGGATGGCCTGCGGCCTGGATACCGAAGAGAGTGTATTCTATCGACAGAGTGATGTACCAGAGACGGCCGAATTGGCATGGTATCTCAGCTGCTTCTTCCCATATCAAAGACTCACTCTTGCCCATAGTTTCAAGGATAAATCCGATCGACTGGAAGATGTGAATGCGGGGCTCTTCAGTTATCCCATGCTCATGGCAGCTGATATCCTTCTGTACGATGCAGAAATAGTTCCTGTTGGTAAGGATCAACTACAGCACCTGGAGATGACACGGGATGTGGCCTCCAGATTCAACAATAAGATGGGAGAGACCTTTGTCCTTCCTCAGGATGAGTTGCAAGAAGAGACCAAATACATCCCCGGGACCGATGGGAACAAGATGAGCAAGTCACGGGAGAACATCATCAACATCTTCCTACCTGAGAAAGCCTTGCGCAAGCAGGTGATGGGCATCGTTACCGATAGTACTCCTCTGGAAGAACCCAAGGACCCGGATACCTGCAATGCCTTTGCCCTCTACAGCCTATTGGCCGATAGCGATCAGATTGCTGAGATGAGATCCAATTACGAAGCAGGGGGATACGGATTCGGTCATGCCAAGCAAGCCCTCTTCGAGCTGATTCTCGAGAAATTCGCGGGAGAACGAAAACGCTTCGATGCACTCATGGCGGATAAGACCGACTTGGATGAGCTGCTGGAGGTGGGAGCCCAGCGGGCAAGAGAGGTTGCTCAAGGAGTCCTACAACGGGTCAGACAGAAGATCGGTTACTGATCGTACTTCTCCTGGTACTTGCGGTAGAGTTTTTTCTGGTGGTCATCCAGATCGATATCCCTGCCTTGGATAAATGCTCGGGTCACCGCATTGCTGCGAATATCAAGTGCATCCCCTTGGGAAATGAACAGAGTCGCATCCTTACCGACCTCTATGGATCCACAGCGATCATCGATTCCCAGAATCCGAGCTGTATTCAAGGTGATGGCCGAGATCGCTTCCCGCTTGTCCAGTCCATAAGCGATACAGGTCCCCAATTGGAAGGGGAGGTTGCGCACATTCATGTCCGGCATCTGATCGGCATTCTCCAGACAGAATAGCACTCCAGCTTCACTGAGAATGGAGGCCAACTTGAAATTGTGGTGGATATCATCATCGGGATTCTCAGGGAGGCCATGTACCGAGGATAGCATGACCGCCACCTTACGCTCTTTGAGCAGGTCGGTGATCAAGTGGGATTCGTAACCCCCTACGATCACTGTCCGATCGATGCCGAGATCCTGAGCCATATTGATGGCCGTGATCATCTGGTTGGCCTTATCAGCATGTACATACAGGGTCTGTGAGTCATCGAACAATCCACAGCAGGCTGCTTCTCGTAAGTCCACAGAGCCATCGGGTTTGCGACAATAAGCTTTGGCCCGTTCCAAGAAGGAGCGCAAGTCGGCCACCTCCTTTGGATACTCCTTGTTGGCCTCGCGTTTGCGTGTCTTTTGATTCCATTTCCTGAGAGCCGGCCATCTGACATGTATCCCCTCATCTGCGGCATAGGCGGCATCTTCCCAATTCCAGGCGTCCAATACGACTACAGAGCTGGAACCCGATATACGGGACCCTTTGGGGCTGATCTGGGCCATAAGAACACCATTGCTACGCACAGTGGGAGTGACCCGGCTGTCTGTATTGTAGGCGATCAAGGCGCGCACATGCGGATTGTAGGCACCGGTCTCTCGCTCGTCCCTGGTTGCTCGCACTCGGTCGATCTCCTTGAGACCGAGGGAGGTATTCACCGCAATGAAGCCGGGATAGAGATGTCCATCTTCACCATCTACCTCCTCATCATATCCATCGGGAGCCAAGGCACTGCTGCCCACAAAATCGATTTTCCCATCACGGAATCCTACGGCCCCATCCTGGATCTCGCGTCCATTTCCAATGTGGATGGTCACATCCTTGATCAGGACCGATCGCTCCTGCTCCGGAGCGGGTACAGGCACCTGGGCATGTACATCGAGGCCGAAGTACAACAGCAAGAGAATAGCTATGACGGATCGTATGCTCATGGTTCGAGATGATCGCAATGGTATCGGTGTTTTTCCTTGGGTCCGCTCGGTTTCTTTTTCTGCCCTCCAGCGCGCATCATCTTCTGGACCAAACGTGCCCTCTCGTTCTTGATTTCGTTGCGCCTTTTATTGGCTTCTTCGATATCGTAATAGCGTATCCCATCCACAAAGGTCTTCTCCACCCGCGCTGTCATGGAGAGGGGATGATCGGACCAGATGACCACATCGGCATCCTTTCCTATTTCCAAGCTGCCCATGCGGTGGTCCAAGTGTAGTAGCTTGGCCGGATTCAGAGTCACCATCTTCCAAGCCTCCTCTTCACTCATGCCTCCGTATTTCACTCCCTTGGCCGCTTCTTGATTGAGTCTTCGGCCCATTTCTGCATCATCTGAATTGATAGCCACGGTGACTCCTTGTCCATGCATGAGGGAAGCATTGTATGGAATGGCATCGCGGACTTCGTATTTGTAGGCCCACCAGTCACTGAAGGTCGATGCTCCGGCTCCATGCTCGGCCAATTTGTCGGCCAATTTGTAGCCCTCGAGTACATGGGTGAAGGTATTGAGCGTGAAGCCCATGGAGTCAGCTACGTGCATCAGCATGTCGATCTCCGATTGGACATAGCTATGGCAGGTGATGAATCGCTTTTGATAGAGGATCTCGGCCAATGCCTCCATTTCAAGGTCGGTGCGCATGACAGGGACCTCTCCTCGTTTTCTGGCCCGTTTGTCCGATTGAAGGGTAAGGACTCTTTGATTCAGACGATGATATTCCCGTGCCCGATGGAAATGGTCATAGAAGACTTGCTCTACTCCCATGCGGGATTGTGGAAAACGGGTCCGGTAAGCATTTCCCCAGTTGCTCTGTTTCACATTCTCTCCCAGGGCGAACTTGATGAATCCCGGGGCATCTTCGATCTTGAGTGCCTCGGCATTGAGACCCCAGCGCAATTTGATCAGAGCGGATTGTCCGCCTATCGGATTGGCCGAACCATGGAGCAACTGGCAGGCGGTCACGCCACCGGCCAATTGATAGTAGATATCGATGTCTTCTGGATCGACCACATCTCCTATGCGTACCTCGGCACTGCTGGCCTGAGTTCCTTCATTGACACCGCGGCTGATAGCGATGTGGGAGTGCTCATCGATGATACCTGAAGTCACGTGTTTGCCATAGGCATCCAGAGTGCGTACGGTCGATTTCTCGATGTTCTTTGGCAGTAGGTCAGCAAGCACCAGATTATGTCCCACGGCACTGATCTTACCGTCCAGGATCAATACGTCTGCATCGTCCATGATGCCTTCGGCTCCATTGGTCCATACCGTTGCATTGGTAATCAAGAGATTCTCTCTCATGGGGCGTTCCCGCCAGCCATATCCGTTGTTGGGATAGCTCAATGCACTGACCCTGTCAGAGTCCTTCTCAGGTTTCTCTGGTGACAGAGGTTCCTCAGCATTCCCTTTGCGGATGGCATTCCACTCGATCTCCTTCCCGCTAGGTGATTCTCCCGCACCCGACCAGATATTGAGACGTCTGTTGATGTTTCCATGCAGTCGATAATATCCGCGATCAGGTAGTTCGAATACCAGGTTGACCTGCCGATCAAGCTCTTCGAGACTTACTTTGACAGGGGTTGTATCACCTGGAATGGTCAAGGAGGCCTTCTTCTCCGTAACGGTCATTCGATAGCGAGAACCGTCCAGATTGAGGTCATAATTACCGCTGATATCGGTCTCATCACTGGGGTGGATGATGTGCTCTTTGCCCAGTATCCAGT
>JABDLZ010000008.1 GCA_013001705.1 Flavobacteriales bacterium | reverse complement strand
CTGGGGCCATCTTCAAAGACGAGATATTGGTTCTCCGGACAATCGAACACGCCCATACCACCGGGGAAGAATCGATCTCCCGTAGTGTAGGTCATGATCTCAGCTGCGGCTCTGGAATAAGTGGAGTGTCCTGAGACGTATCCAGCAAATGGAGGTGTGACGAAGGTGGGGCGCTGATAGGGCCACCAGTCCTTGGCCAATTTCCAGCCAACCCCTGCAACTTCAGTCTGGTATTCAGGAGCAAATCCAGAGATACAGGTATCCTCGGTCAAAGGGCCGAGCCAGCTCATCATCTTGATCTCGCCCACGTATTCTGGACCAGCGATCATGGTCGTATCGCTCTCCCAGATGGTATCTCCCAGCTGGACCAGTTCCATGAATCCAGGCTCCAGTTCCAATCCGGCCGGATGGAAATTGGGAAGGGTATCACTCGTGCTCTGTCCCAGTTCTGCCATGGCGCGGATGGCCGAAACCGGACGGATGTAATCGTAATATCCTTTTACAGCCCAAGCGGCTATGGCAGCATCATGCATACCCCCACCAAGTGTGAAATAGGTCTTCACATCGTATTCCAGATGGTCGAGTGAATCCACTCCGTTCCACCTCCAAGTGAATTCGGGATACTGACTGATCTCGTTATAGATAGCGAACCAGTGTCCGGGAGGTGTCTCACTATCCGGTCCATCTGCCCAGAACTCTGCCAGGATACGTGCATAGTCTCCTCGCGGAACGATCTGCGGTGCATAGGGCATCCCTGTGTGCGGATTGATATCGTGACCCTGTGAGGCATCACCGCCATTGTCCCTATCGTAGAATTCTGGGTAGTCGGCAAAGTCATCGGGCATGGAGTCCAGTGGGATGTTCCCGATCGATGCGGGTGAGATATCCCATAAGGTAGGATCATCGGGATCCAAATGGGACGACCATTTAGCTACCAGGTCGAATCCCCAGCGATAAAGTTCGGTATCCCCGTCCCCTTCCAGTCCGATCTTGGGTGGAGCTCCGGGATCGTGATAGAGGTTCCAATCGAAACCATCGCGGTTCTTGACAGACTTCACTGAATCGGCCAAGGCAAAGGGAATCACATCTCCCCATTCCGGGCTGAGAAATTCAGGAGTCGTAGTAAAGGGATTTCCACCTTGGTCGCAGAACAAGGTCAGACTCAGCGATTGCCAGCGATTCAAAGAATCGATATCGGGATTCCCAATAAAGTGTGCCTGGTCGATATTGAGCGGAGGATTCACCGTCTCATAGTAGATATTCTCATAACTCCCCGACTCATTGGCCCCATCAAGCATGGCAGCAGCGATGAGTTGCTCGGCAATATAGTTTCCGAGCGCAGCAGGTACCCCGGTGTTATAATTCGTGCTGGTAAATGAGGGGTCGTATCCCAAGTGCGTCATCGTGGTATCGATGATGAAGAAGGTGTTGACCTGACCCGGGCTACCGGTGTAGCGATGCTTGATCATGCGGTAAGCGGCAAAACTGATAGCCTCTTCCCGAGCAGCCCGAAGAGCCACCGGATCAGATGGGGTGATCACTCCATTGAAAGGACACTCATAATCACCCATGGATTTTCCCAAGAAATAAGGAGTGGCCAAGGTGTCATAGGCTGCCCAGGCATCGTACATGGCCACTGATATGTGCCATAGATTACGAGCATGTACTGTGGGACGTGCAAAATCCCTTCGTACAGCTTCGAGATTGGTCTCGATCCATGTATGGGCCACAGAATTCTGAGCCTCTGAGGTCTGGAAAGTCATTACAATGGTCAGGACAGTCGCTAGGCGTAGAAATCGCTTCATATCAATGAATTGTGTTTTCTTATGTTGAATAGACGAAAAAGAAGTAGTTCCGTTGCGTGGGTCAGAGAAGCAAAGTTAAGGCAGCAGGCACTTCCAAGCCAGTGCTCATGGCCTTGGGAATCCACTGATAATTGTCAGTACATGGAATTCTTACCAAGGAAAGCGCTTCCTTTCAGGGCTCCCATTGGGAATATCCTCCTTCCAACTCACAGACCGATTCAAAGCCTTCTTGGCGGAGCATTTCCATCGCCTTTGCACTTCGACCCCCTGAATGGCAGTAGAGATAGAGGGTCCTTTCCTTATCCAACTCGAGCATACGCTCCTTGAAATCCGGACTTCTGAAGTCGATATTGACAGCACCGTCCAGATGACCTCCGTTGAATTCCTCAGGCGTGCGCACATCGATGATCAAAGGGTCATCTTCCTGTGATAATAGGTCTTTCCATTCTACCTGAGAGACCCTGCGTACGCTGGGGTCATTCTGTACCTGACTGCTACATGAGCTGCTCAGGATGATCAATGCGATAAAGAGGATGTGTTGCATAGTATTCAGATTTGAGGGTCTACAAGTTCGCCATCCCATTCCATCATGCCGCCCTCTAGGTTATTGACATCTTTGAATCCTTGGGACTCCATGATCATACAGGCCTGGCCACTGCGGTTACCGCTGCGGCAATAGAGATAATAGGAAGCCTCCTTGTCCATCTCGGCCAAGGCAGCCATGAATTCATCGGGTCTGTAAATATCGAGCAGCCGTGCACCGGCCACGATACCTTCTTCACATTCCTCTGCAGTGCGCACATCGATGATGGTCGCATGCGGAGATTCACTTCCGCTCTTCCATTCTTCTTGATCCAGGTTCTTCATGATTCATGATATCTTGATGGCCGCGAAATTACACAAGACAGTAGTCCTTTGAGCAATTCAAGTTACCGAGATGACCGCAATCCACCGGCCGTCAATGAGGCCGTGGCTAAGAGCATGCGGGGCAATCGCGGAAAGGATACCAAACCTGAGATGCGCTTGCGCAAAGCGCTCTGGGCAGCAGGCATACGCGGCTATCGATTGCATTGGAAATCTGTTCCGGGAAGGCCTGATATCTCCTTCCCAGGAAGGCGCATCGCCATCTTCGTCAATGGCTGCTACTGGCATCGCTGCCCGCATTGTGACCTGCCATTGCCCAAATCCCATCAGGCCTTCTGGAAGGAGAAATTCGAAAAGAACATAGCACGGGATGAACGAAAAAGTCGAGAGCTACTTGATCTTCAATGGAAGGTTCACGTTATTTGGGAATGCGAGATCAAGCAGGATATCGATGCATGTGTCCATCGAGTGAGTGCCTTATTGGAGAATGAAGAAGATCAAGGTCGTTGAGCTATTTGCGGGAGTAGGTGGATTCCGTATCGGTCTGGAGGGATATCCGCGAAAGAGGAATTCTCCCTATGAAGTCCTGTGGTCCAATCAGTGGGAGCCCAGCACCAAGAAGCAGCATGCCAGTATGGTCTACCAGGCCCGATGGCCCGAGTGCGATCATGTGAATCAGAACATCGAAGAAGTCATCGAGCAGGATTTCGACTCCATTCCCGACCATGACCTGCTGGTGGGCGGATTCCCGTGCCAGGACTATTCCGTAGCCACTTCATTGCGCAATTCCAAAGGGCTTCGTGGCAAGAAAGGCGTACTCTGGTGGAGTATCGAAGCCATTCTGCGGAAGAAGAGAAAGAAGCGACCCAGATATCTCATGCTGGAGAACGTGGACCGATTGCTGAAATCCCCTGCCGATCAACGTGGAAGGGATTTCGCCATCATGCTCCGAAGTCTGGCCGATCTGGGATATGCGGTCGAGTGGCGTGTGATCAATGCGGCCGATTACGGTATGCCTCAGCGCAGACGGAGGATCTTCATTCTGGCCTATCTGAAAGGTACAGCCCTATTTACAGCTCTGAAAAAGACCGACCCTCGGACATACCTTGGTTCTGAAGGAGTCATGGCCAAGGCCTTTCCAGTAGAGAAGAAAGTACAGCTGGAACAGGTGGAATTACCGGATGATATTCTGGAAGTGTCCCAGACCTTCGGAGTCGGACTTAAGCAGAGCCCCTTCGGGCAGGCCGGTCTGATGATCGATGGGTCCTGCTACACAGGGCGGGTCCAGAGTAGATATAGAGGTAGAAGAGTGGTCATGGAAGATATCCTCCAAGACTTGGATGAGGTGGGGAAGGAGTTCTGGATTCCCAAGACGAAGGAAAAGGATTGGGAATATCAGAAAGGAGCCAAGCGCTTGGATAGGGTCAGCCGCAACGGTCATGCATACACCTTCACTGAAGGTAGACTGACCTTCCCCGATCCACTGGATCGGCCATCGCGGACCATCATCACCGGAGAGGGCGGACCTTCCCCCTCCCGATTCAAGCATGTGGTAGAACAAGAAGGCGTATTGCGCAGATTGACCCCGGTAGAACTGGAGCGTCTCAATATGTTCCCAGATGACCATACCCGATCAGCAGGCATCCGCGATGCCAAGCGCGCCTTTTTCATGGGCAATGCCTTGGTAGTAGGAGTAGTGGAGAAGTTGGGTAGGGAATTGGCGAAGCGGGTCTGATTCACCCTTCTGTATCTGAATAGACCAGCAGGACCTCCATGGTAGGATCAGGGATCATCCAATGCTCGGTATGTGGTGGGATCTTACACATGCTCCCCTTGCTCACTTCTATGCGCTCCTCTCCATTTACGATCACACCCGATCCGGCCGTCACATGACAGATCTCCCAGCGCTCATGGCTGTGACCGCGCCCTTCCCGCTCGAACTCCAGGTATTCGGAAATAATCTGCCCATCCCTCTCCATGAGGGTCTGCATACTTCCAAAGGAGGTGTTCTTTTTCATCCGCTTTATTCTTTCTCTCTGTCCCACCGACAATAGATCCTCCAAGTCGGATAGGAGAAGGTCTCATCGGGAGTGACCCATTCTCCCAACCAGTCATAGCCGGCCTCGGTGATATTGTAGAAGGTGATCTTGTACTTGCCGTCCATGCCATTGGGCGCTTTCTGATCCTGATAGAGGATGATCTTCCCATCCTCATGGAGATATCCCTCCCAGCTCGGTAGACGCGCTGTAGGCGTAGCGGCCGAATAATAATGCACGTACCACATGGCGCTATCGGGATTGAACTGCCGGATGCTCCCCGCATAGGTGCTATCCGCCTTGAAGGTCTCATCCTGCACGGCCTGTCCATTCATGATATACTTCCAGCGCCAGACCATATCCACCGTATCGGCCCAGGTGTTCTGATCGATGCGCATCACCGATCGACAGGG
>JABDLZ010000007.1 GCA_013001705.1 Flavobacteriales bacterium | reverse complement strand
TCGAAGTCGCTTGAAATGACATTCCCCTCTGAATCGGTCCACTGTCCATCAGGCTGAGGGCTACCATCGAGTAGATCGAGCAGATCGACCGTTTCTTCACATGAGCATAGTACAACGGAGCTATTCTCACCTGCATCAGCCTCAGGAATCGATTCCACTTCCACTTCAGCATTGGAGGCCTCACAACTCCCAATGGCCGGAAAGGAATAGGTATAGATCCCCGTCATATCATTGCTCGGAGAGAAGGGTTCTTGCCAGACATCCCCCATGGGATCGGTCCATGTGCCGCCTGCATCAGGAGTACCAGATAGCTGGTCAAAGAGATAGACGATACCTCCATTCTCACAGAGTGTGATGGAAACATCATTCCCTGCGTTGAATCCATCGTCTACCTCTATCTCAATAAAGGCTAGATTCTCACAATCATTGACTGTGTCGGTCACTACATATACGTAGGTACCCGGAGTGTCTACTCCCGGTTCGAAAAAAAGTGTATCTCCTAAGCTGGGATTGCTCGGGGATTGAAAGTGCCAGGCTCCCGAGTCGACATCCTGTAAGTAGTCATTGATGAGTACTATAGGTCCATCCGTACAGAAGGAAAGCTCCAGATCTGGTCCGGCTTGAGCATCACAGCATTGAATAGATGACACCAAAAGAGCATCCTCATCTTCTGTACAGGTGGGAGAAAGGAATGAGCCTCCAGACTCATCGTCTGAAAGTGTATTGACCTGTATGTCAAGGTCCATTTCGGGCATACAGTCATCGAAGGCTACGGTCTTGAGTTGGAAACAGAAATCGAGTTGAAGTCCTATTGGACAGCGGTCACCGAAATTGTCGCCTGGATTATCGGAATCTGTACCTCCGTGCGGACTTTCGTAATAGAAACCCGCTCCATGGGTCATGCCGCTGGCCTCTGACGTGATGGGACCTGGATACCAAGCCCAATATCCACCGTCATTGCTGCAGCTCGAAGGGGAGATGACTTCCAAGGTGCTCAGGTCCCAGCCTGAACCGAATTGTGGAATGAGTGCATGGAGATAATGGTTGCCTCCTTGCCAGTCATCGTGATCGATACTGAGACATATCTGCACTTCCTCTTCATTGCCCCATGCTCCATCCACTTGTTGCGGACTGTATTCCCAGGTGTAGGAGGTCAAGCATTGACCGAGAAAGCCTCCACTGAGCAACAGGAAGAGAAATAGAATGTATGACCTTGGATACATAGGGACCATAGGTCTTTGGAAGTAATACAATAGGCTATACCTATCACCCTAATCCGGGCAGAAGGTCACCGCTCGAGTCTGACGGTCCCTTTGAAGATCTCCTTCTTGCTGTCATTCTGTAGAATGACTTCCCATGAGTAGCGTCCTTCTTCTACATCGTTACCTAGAGTATCGGTGCCTTCCCATGGTCTGGAAACTTCAGTAGAGTAGAATATCATCTTTCCCTGGGTATCTGTGATGGTCATCTTGAAGAGATCTCCATCTTTCAATCGGGAGGGTAAGAAGCTGTCATTCTCGCCATCGTTATTGGGAGAGAAACTCTTGACTGCACCCAGATTGAAGTCTTCTCCGAGGTATCGTGTTGTAGAGCGCTTTTCTATCTCCTTGTCAGAAGACGCCTCTTGTTCTTCACGATCTGCCTTCTCTTGAAGCCGTTGATTGATGCGCGTGATGAATTCCTTTTCATCGACCGTAAGTACATCTTCTACCTCGGATTCATCATTGGTCTTAGAAGAAGCGTCCAAGTCGGCTGTTTCGTTCTGGGAGATCTCAAGCTCTGAAGAATCGGAATGTCCTGAGATGAAGTAGTCCGATCCACCTTTTGTACGGTCATCACCTTCACCCATGGTCAATCTGTTCTCAATAGATGTCTCGCTGAGATGAGTTTCAGAAGCAGAATCCGAGTCAACACTTTGATTGATGAAGATGAGTGTGCCAAGCAAGAAAGCTGCTGCTGCTCCGAATTGGGTCAGGAAGTTGCTTCCACCTGAGGTGACACTCTGTGTACCTGGTGCTGAGGCACCATCCAATGCGCTTTCGAATTTACTCCATGCACCCGGCTCCAATGGGAGTTCGTAATGCTCTGCAGCACGCTTGACGGTCACTTCGAATAGATCAAACTTCTCTGTCATGTCCTCTTGCAAATTACTAGCTGTTCAGTAGTATCTGTTTCAATTTCTTCTTGGCCTTGGCCAGATTGGATTTGGATGTTCCTTCTGAGATACCTAGGGTTTCAGCAATCTCCTTATGTGTCATGTCTTCCATGACATATAGATTGAAAACCGCTTTGTATCCGGGTGAGAGGTGCTGCATCGCCTCGACCACGTGTGTCATGGTGAGAGAGATTTCCTCCTCGTCCTCTTCATGAGGGTCATCTTCCAGGTCCATTCCTTGATCGATGAGTTCTTCACTTTGACTCAAGACCAAAGAACGTTTGTCCCGTCTGATGTGATCGATGGCCGTATTGACCATGATCCTCCTAATCCAACCTTCCAAAGAACCATTGTGATTGAATCGATCAAGGCTGTTGAAGACCTTGATGAAACCATCTTGGAGCATGTCCTTGGCTTGATCCATGTCTTTTGCATATCTCAAGCACACACCGAGCATCTTTCCATAGAAGGATTCATAGAGCTTGCGTTGGGAATTCCTATCCCCTGCAAGGCACCGATCTAGCCATGTTTTCTGCTCGACTGGGTCGATACTCATTAATCAGACGCTGAAATTATCATTTGGTTGCCTATGGAGTTATGGCCAGATGGTCATTTTTCAATGTGAAATCCACGATCAGGGCGTGTTGAAGATATACTTTATCAAGAATGTGGTTATGCTCCATCGATTTTCTGCCTCTGTTTCACATTATTCTACCTTTGCGGCCGACTTGTTAGAACATCATTCAATTCAATCCATAACGCACACAGAATCATGAAAGTAACGGTAGTAGGAGCGGGAAATGTAGGCGCAACATGCGCAAATGTCCTTGCACACCGAGAAGTGGCCAACGAGGTGATCCTTCTGGATATCAAAGAGGGATATGCCGAAGGTAAGGCCTTGGACATTTGGGAGACCTCACCGATCAATATGTACGACACTCGTACCATCGGAAGTACAAATGATTATACCAAGACCGCAGGTTCTGATGTGGTGGTGATCACTTCAGGTATTCCGAGAAAACCGGGTATGAGCCGAGATGACCTCATCGCGACCAATGCCGGTATCGTGAAATCTGTGACAGAGAATGTCGTGCAGCACTCACCTGACGCTAAGATCATTTGCGTTTCCAATCCACTGGATGTGATGACCTATGCTACCTATCTGACTGCTAAAAAGGATAGCAAGCACGTCTTCGGTATGGCCGGGATATTGGATACGGCTCGATATCGTTCTTTCTTGGCCTTGGAACTCGATTGCTCACCCAAGGATATCCAAGCCGTACTCATGGGTGGTCATGGTGACACCATGGTGCCCCTACCACGCTACACGACTGTAGGAGGAATTCCTGTGACGGAGCTCGTCTCTGATGATCGACTGGATGCCATTGTAGAGCGCACCAAGAAGGGAGGAGGAGAGATCGTCAACCTATTGGGAACCTCTGGGTAGTATGCTCCAGGAGCTGCGGCCGCTCAGATGGTAGAGGCCATCGTGAAGGATCAGAAGCGCATCTTCCCTGTATGCGCATGGTTGCAAGGGGAATATGGAATGAGCGATCTCTATCTCGGTGTCCCGGTCAAATTGGGCAAGGATGGAATCGAGAAGATCATCGAATTGGAATTGAATGAGGATGAGAAAGCATTACTTGAAGCTTCTGCTCAGCACGTGCGCGATGTGATGAAGGTATTGGACGGAATGGACCTTTTCTGATCACATTCTTCAGATAAATCTATTTTCTCTACCGATGGGCAGCGTACATGTACGACTGCCCATTATTTTTTTCCGGATACGAGCGATGAATCTATAGACACCATCGCGGATCGGTCGCGGGACAAAGGTCAGTCCCCGGGCCCATTTCCAGGGAGCATTCAGATACGCGCAAGCGCGCAAAGCCGCGTCAGAATAGGCATAGGCCTTCCCATCTTCGACCAGGATCACACTGTCTATCGAATCATCGATCTGGTGTTGATGAAGAATGGCCGAGGTGCGGTCATCCTTTAGCCACATGAAAGAGATCTCTTCATCTGCCTCATGTGTGAAGATGAAGTCTACAAATCCATCGCAGAACTTGCACTCTCCATCATAGATGAGCAGAGGTTGACGCTCTAGGGCTTCAGTTCTTAATGACTCTCTGGCTGTTTCTTCCATCGGTGGTCTCGATCTCCAGCAGATAGACTCCGCGGGGCAGATCGGATATATTCAATTGAATTTCTCTACGAGGCGAATCATGTTGACGTGCGATCAAGCGTCCACTGACATCCATAAGTTGGAGGCCTGTGA
>JABDLZ010000006.1 GCA_013001705.1 Flavobacteriales bacterium | reverse complement strand
CAATCCATCACGAAAGTAGACTTGCAGATGATCAGATGTTGTCATTTCCTCCAGTCCCGTGCTTAGGCAGGCACTCTCCATCATCCGAAGTGAGTCGAAGGCCAACCAGAAGGATTCTCCGCTGAGCGGATCGTAATAGGTATCCTTAGGCTGCAGAGGGAATTGCTCCAGTGTATCCCCCATCGTGCTCAGGTCATAAGGCAAGGCATAGGCCAATCCTGTAGTACTGCCACCACCAGAGATCAAATAATGATCATCGCAGCCCAGATCGATTCGCTCCATATCAAAGGCCGGTATCTGGGCCAAGGTGTCGTAGGTATTGGAAGGGATATCGTAGGCCAGTATCAATGACTCGGTCTGATCCTCTACTATGACCAATTTATCTTCATAGGGATGATAGACCATCTCCTTTACCTCCGCCCAATTGCTGAGGTCTTCATTGACGGTAGTGGAGATTTGGGTGCTCATGTTGAAATCATATATCCCCTCTTGGTCATGAAGGTATATTGTAAGGTCGCCATCCCATGCTAGGCCTATCAGCCATTCAGTTGCTGGAGTGTCATAGGAGGCCACCAGTTCTAACGGGAAGAGGTTGTAGACTTTCAAGTCCCCGATACGTGCGGCCCATAGTTGATCTCCGATGATCAAGCATTGGCCCACGTTGGCCCCAATGACCACGGGGTTGTATACAAATTCGGTCTCAGGCGTACCAGACCATATCTGTCCCGAGAGTGTGATGATATAATGCGTGTCACTGCCCGGGTGATAGAGGATCTGCTTGGGAGAGCTGAACTGGGCGCTAGCGGTAAGCAGCAGAAGGATAGAAACTAATAGAAGGAAACAACGAATCATGGGAGTAGTCTTTGCTACTTGAATGTACAAAGCACCCGTCACCTTGCATGATCTATTGAGAATTCGGTAGAGATAAATGAGTATTCGGCTCTGGGGATGAGGCTATCAGATCATAGAAGCGAGGATAGTCAAAGTGAACCCCTCACTTGTTACCCATGATATGCATTTCTCAAAAGGCCTTTTGTTCTTCCTTATTTCCCTGCAAATGTCTCCTCTAAAAAATCTCCCAGTTTCAACCATGATAGGCTATCCGCATCAGCATTGTAGGCCAATGGAAGCTCGAACTCCTCCCCTTTGGCGGTGGCAGCTGGATTGGTGAAGGCATGGATGGCTCCTTCATAGTTCACAAACTCGTAATCCACTCCCGCGGCCTCCATCTCGGACTTGAAACTGTCGATGGCCTCAGCTGACACGAAGGGGTCATCGGCTCCATTCATGACCAGTATGCGTCCTTTGACCGATCCGGGAGTGGCAGGCTCGATAGGCCCTATGCTTCCGTGCAAGGTCGCTACCGCATCCAAGTCTACCCCTTGACGTGCCATGTTGAGCACGATACCACCACCGAAACAATATCCGACAGCAGCAATCTCATCTTTGTCACAATGCTCATCCGCCTGCAAGACTTCCATGGCCGCAGCGAAGCGTTCTTTTGCTCCTTCGAAGTTGCTCATCACCGCTCCCGAAAAAGCCATGGCATCCTGTGGGTGTGCCGCAGTCTTCCCGTCTCCATACATGTCCAAGGCAAAGGCCACATAGCCCTCCTCGGCTAGTTTGTCGGCAACATTCCGCGAATGCTCATTATGTCCCCACCACTCATGGACCACGATCACTCCCGGACGAGGACCAGAGAGATCGGCATCATAGGCCAAGTAGCCCTTCATCGTCACACTATCCGCCTCGTAGCTCATCTCCTTCCCCACGATGTCCGGACCCTTGGTCATCGACTCTTGAGACTCGGTGACCTCAGGGATATCGGCCTCCTCGGAAGGGTTTCCTCCACAGGCGATGAGTAGCAATGCAGCAAACAGATAGATCGGATATTTCATAGGGTTCTTTGGATTTTGTTGTTCTAATGAAAAGACAGACCGAAAGCCTCATTGGCTTTATTCAGCACGAAGATAGCTTGGAAGCTATAGGATCCGACCGCTCAGCGGTTACTCTTTAACCTCTTAACAAACACTATCTTGCCACAGATTCCTATCGCATCGACTCGAGGATCATCTCTTCCGTCTCGATATCGGAGAAATTCATCGCACACTCGATCAAGGCCAGATGGGAATAGGCCTGCGGAAAATTCCCCAACAAGCGCTTTGTCTTGAAATCGATGTCCTCGCTGAAGAGCCCCAAATGATTGCTATAGGTCAACAACTTATCGAAATACTGTTGTGCCTTTTCCACCTCTCCTATCTTGTAGAGACTATTGATGAACCAGAATGTACAGATGGTGAAGGACGAAGAAGGAAGCCCGAAGTCATCCTCATTCTTATAGCGATACAAGAGCCCATCATTACTCAATTCCTTCTCGATAGCATGCACCATGCTCACGAACTTGGGGTCCTTGGCATCGATGAAGCCATAGGTCTCCATAAGCAGTACCGAAGCATCCAAATACGTGGAGCCGTAGGATTGGGTGAAGGCACCTGATTCTTCATTCCAGGAATGCGCATGGATATCCTTTTTGATCTCTTTGGCCAATTCCATCCATTTTTCCACTTTCCTTTTCTTCCTTAGGACTTGTGCCACTTTGATCGCCCTATCTATCGCCACCCAGCACAGGACTTTGGAGAAGGTGAAGTGCTGATCTCCTTCTCTGAATTCCCAGATACCCTTGTCCGGCTCTTTCCAGTGCTTGGATACGATCCATACTATCCCTTTGGTGATACCCCATAGTTCTTCGCCATTCTCCAGGTCGGTGCTGTACTCCGTTAACTGAGCATAGATCAGATCCATCAATATGCCATAGATGTCGTTCTGCTTCTGTTGATAGGCCGCATTCCCTACACGCACCGGCTTAGAACCCTCATAGCCCTCGAGATGTTCCAAGGTCATCTCGGTAAGCTTCTTCTCCTTATTGATCCCATACATGATCTGCAACTTCTCGTCCTTCTGTGGAATAAGGTCTATGATGAATTGTAGGTATCGCTTGGACACTGCCCTATGACCGAGTTCTCCCATCACCTTGACCACCATGGAAGCATCGCGTATCCAACAGAATCGATAATCCCAGTTCCGCTCCTCTCCTATGGTCTCCGGTAGAGAGGTAGTGGCTGCAGCAAGCACAGCGCCTGACTTATCATAGCTCAAGAGCTTGAGTGTGATGGCGCTCCGGCTTATCTCTTGATTGTACTTCCTATAGTTAGGCGTCCTGTTGGACCAGTTCAACCAATAAACCTTGGTACGCTGCAGGTCCAGGTACACCTTTCTGTTGGTCGGGTGTAGGATCTTCTCGTTATAACTCAGCAGGAAATGCCCGTTCTCTCTGACCTCCAATTCCTTTCCATCGACCACCGCCTGTTTATCAAATGAGGTATACAGGAAGACCGTATCGAACTTCAGATTATCGATCAGACTGACGATGAAGTTGCTCTTCACATAGGTCTTGGTCTCTCCTTGCGCATAATCGAGTCTCGGGTCGAAATGAACCCTGAATCGTGGACTGCCCTGGATATGGCGCACATGCCTTACCAATTCTGGCGGAGTGAAATAGCCTCCTTCCTTATTGTAATACCTCGGCATGAAATCATGCAATTCGAAGATGTTCTCCCCATCGGAGAAACGCGTGATCAGAACAGCTGTATCGGTCTTATATCGTTGCTCGATAGTATAGTCATCCGACACCTTGATATCGAAACATCCACCGATCTTCCTATCGAGTATATGAGCGAAAATCGAGGGCGAATCAAAATCAGGAAGACAGCACCACTCGATACATCCCTTCTTGGAGACGAGCGCTGCACTCCTACAATTTCCTATGATACCGTAGTCTAGATTCTGCATAATGGGTCGATCCGCTTGAATTTCAATCAATGAGGTTCAGAGCATCGCAATTTCACTAATTTTAGACGAAGTCAGAACAAATACTCTAGGAAAAGAATATATGGCCAAGACCATCATCGTCTCGAACAGATTACCGG
>JABDLZ010000005.1 GCA_013001705.1 Flavobacteriales bacterium | reverse complement strand
GGCCTCATAGGTAGTCTTGAAATCCATATCCCCACAATACGGCCCGCCTTCTCCACAATCTTCTATGGTCTTGGCCTCTCGCTCATAGAAACGTGTGCGTTCCCATTCCACTTCTTCATCATCGCTGGCCATCTCTATGCTGGAAAGCGGAAATGTAGCCTCGAAGAAATCAGCATACTGTACACCTGCTGGGCAATCATAGTCTGCACAGCAGCTGAGCATCAGGATGATCTGACCGAAATAGGTGAGTAGAAGGGCCTTCATAGCTGGTGTACCAACGAATTTAACCCATTTGCACTTTGTAAGATAGGGGGATCAGACCATCTCCACCTTCAGCCCTTCTTCGTTCTTCTCCACATTGACCAATCCGTGACCGCGTAGGGACTTGATGGTCTTATCCCATTGCTTGTTGGAAAGACCTGCTTGCTGCTTGAGCGAGATGAGGTCCATGGGGCTTTCTTTCTCCAAGAAGGAGATGACCAGTTTCTCGTTGTCGTTCAGTTCCACCTCTTTTTTCTGGTCTTTCTTCTCTGGGCGCATCTGCGGGAAGAAGAGCACCTCTTGGATACTCGTCTGTCCCGTCAAGAGCATGACCAGTCGGTCGATCCCGATCCCCATTCCCGATGTGGGTGGCATTCCATATTCCAAGGCACGTAGGAAATCATGATCGATGTACATGGCCTCATCATCCCCTCGGTCGGCCAGCTTGAGCTGCTCCTCGAATCGGGCCCGCTGGTCGATGGGGTCATTCAGCTCGGAATAGGCGTTGGCGAGCTCTTTCCCATTGACGATGAGCTCGAAGCGCTCGGTCAATGTGGGGTCATCGCGGTGTACCTTGCAGAGCGGTGACATCTCTATGGGGTAGTCGATGATGAAGGTGGGTTGGATGAGGTGCGGCTCGCACTTCTCCCCGAATATCTCATCGATCAATTTACCTCGACCCATGGTCTCATCTATCTCAATGTCGTTCTTGCGGCAGAAGTCTGCAAGTTCTTCCTCGCTCTTATCCCTGATGTCGAAATCTGCATATTCGATGATGGCATCGCGCATGGTCAATCTGCGGAAGGTCGG
Source organism: Flavobacteriales bacterium (assembly GCA_013001705.1). Lineage (NCBI taxonomy): Bacteria > Pseudomonadati > Bacteroidota > Flavobacteriia > Flavobacteriales > Flavobacteriales bacterium. Next base: position 5,624 of record JABDLZ010000005.1, on the reverse strand, counting down.
CTCGAAATCGATCTCATTCTCCCCTACCCGTGTCTTGAACCCACCCAGGACATCGGTGCACACTCGCTTGAGAAGGGCCTCGGTGAAGTCCATCATCCAATTGTAGTCCTTGTAGGTCACGTAGATCTCCATCATGGTGAACTCGGGATTGTGCGTCCGGTCCAATCCTTCGTTGCGGAAGGTCTTGGCGAATTCATAGACCCCATCGAATCCTCCTACGATCAGTTTCTTCAGATAGAGCTCACAGGCGATACGCAAGTACTGCTCCATGTCCAGCGCATTGTGATGCGTGATGAAGGGACGGGCAGCGGCTCCCCCCGGGATGGGTTGAAGGATGGGTGTCTCCACCTCCATATAGCCGTGCTCACCGAAGAAGGCACGCATGGATGCAAAGACCTTGCTGCGTTTGATGAAGACCTCTTTGACCTGCTCATTGACCAGTAGGTCGACATAGCGCATGCGGTATCGGGCTTCGGGATCGGTAAATGCATCATGCACCTGTCCATCGGCATCGGTCTTGACCACCGGTAGTGGACGTAGGGCTTTTGAGATAATGGCGAAGTCCTTGACCAAGATGGATATCTCACCGGTCTGTGTCTTGAATTGCGTCCCGGTCACAGAGACGAAATCCCCGAAATCCAGCAATTTCTTGAATACCTCATTATAGGCGGATTTGTCCTCTCCGGGGCAGATCTCATCGCGATTGAAATACAGCTGGATGCGACCTGATGCGTCCATAAGCTCAGCAAAGGAGGCCTTCCCCATGATGCGTTTGCTCATGATACGACCCGCCATGCTCACGGCCTCACCTTCTTGAAAATCCTCTTGGACTCCAGCAGCCATATGGCTCACTTCCACCTGTGCGGCCGGATAGGGCTCCACCCCCATTTCCCGGAGCTTCTGTAGCGACTCCCTGCGTATCTGTTCCTGCTCTGATAGCGCCATGTTCCTTAACCTTTCGGCAAAGATATCCAGCCGTTCGACATCCGCATCTAGTGTATCTTTGCGCCTCAATTTTTCAAAAGCATATGGCACAGTACGAGAAGAATATGACCGGTTACGTAAAGGATTATACCCAGCACCTCCGTCAGGCAGTGGAGATCGGCAAAAGGGCGAGATTCGATGTGAGTGGCAGGGAGTTCCACAATATCGTGGTCACCGGGCTGGGAGGCTCTGGAATTGGAGGAACGATCGTTTCCCAACTGGTGCAGGATCAACTCAAGATCCCTATGCTGGTCAACAACGATTATCAACTTCCCGCTTATGTAGGTGAACACAGTCTGGTCATCGTGAGCTCGTATAGCGGTAATACCGAAGAGACCCTCAGCGCTATGGAGATAGCGATGGAGCGTGGAGCCGAGATCGCGTGCATCACAGCAGGAGGAAAGGTCAAGGACCTGGCCGAGGAGAAAGGATTCAACTTCATCCAGATACCGGGCGGTATCCCTCCGCGCGGAAGCTTCGGGTTGAATAGTCCACAGTTGCTCTATGTATTGCATCAGTATGGTTTCATCAACGACACTTTTGAGAAAGACCTCTTGGACGCAGCCGATGCTATAGATGCGAACGAAGAAGCCATACAGCAGGAAGCACGCGGCATTGCCGAGCAGGTGCACGGTACCGTACCGATCATCTACTCCGATGCAGCCTATCAAGGAGTCTCCATACGACTACGTCAGCAGATCAATGAGAATGCCAAGATGCTCTGTTGGCACCATGTCTTCCCGGAGATGAATCACAATGAACTGGTCGGATGGGCCGGGGGTGATGAGCGATTCTCTGTGATCATGATGCGTACTGAAGGAGATCATTTCCGCACTCAGATGCGCATGAATCTGTGTAAGTCCATCTTCAAGAAGCACACTGATAAGGTATTCGAGATCCATGCCAAGGGTGAGAATGTCATCGAGCGGAGCTATTACCTCATCCACGTTGGCGACTGGCTCTCAGTCATCCTAGCCGACCTGAACGGTGTGGATGCCATCGAGGTGGATGTGATCGACTATCTGAAGGGGGAGTTGGCGAAGAATTGATGGTTGTTGGTTGGATAGGGTCGAATGAGTAGCGGAGCATTTTCAGAAGGAACCACCCCAAAAGTCAGATTCCAGGATCTTGGAAGAAAGGACTTCAAAGAATGCTGGGACTATCAGGAAGACCTGTTGGCCCAAGCTCTGGCGCTGAAGAAGGCGAATAAGGATCTCCCATCCGAAGAGCAGACCATACCTCCACATCATTTACTCTTTGTTGAGCATCCGCATGTCTATACCCTCGGGAAGAGTGGTAGTGTTGAGAACCTGCTGATCGATGAGCAGATGCTTCGATACAAGGAGGCGACATATTATAAAATCAATCGAGGAGGTGACATCACCTATCACGGTCCCGGGCAGATCGTAGGCTATCCCATATTGGATCTGGAGCAGTTCTTCACCGATATCGGGAAGTATATGCGCTATCTAGAAGAGGCAATCATACTGACGCTTTTGGATTACGGTATCCATGCCGGGCGCATCGATGGTCTGACGGGCGTATGGCTGGATGTGGATGATCCCGTGAAAGCCCGTAAGATCGCTGCTCTCGGGGTGAAATGCAGCCGATGGGTGACCATGCACGGCTTTGCTTTCAATATCAATACGGATCTGAGCTATTTTGAGAATATCATCCCCTGTGGCATCTCTGACAAGGCGGTGACTTCTTTGCAGAAAGAGCTCGGTGCCCCCCAGGACATGGAAGAAGTCAAAGAGAAGCTGAAATGGAATCTAGCGAATGTCTTTGATTTCGATTTTGTGTGAGATGTGATGTATGTGGGACTGCTCTCCCGCCAGTCCGGGAGCAGTGGGGTTTTGATAGGAAAGGCAAATGTCGTTCGGGCGTCTGCTCTCAACGTCCTCCCAATTAAAACGCAGGAGCAGTCGGGCGTCCATAGAGTGTCGATTCATCTCTCTAGTCTCCCGCCTGCGCGGGAGAGCATTCGGGTTATGATGGAACTTTCGGTTGTCATTCGGGCGTCTACTCTCCAACTCCTCCCAATTAAAACACCCGAGAAGTGGGGCGTCCAGAACGAATTGATTGACCTTTCGTTCCACCTTTACTAGTCTCCCGCCTGCGCGGGAGAGCATTTTGTTTTTCGAGGACATGGCAATTCTTTGATTGTGGAGTACTTCTCCACCTCTCCCCAATTAAAACGCCCGAGAAGTGGGGCGTCCAGAACGAATTGATTGACCTTTCAATCCACCTTTACTAGTCTCCCGCCTGCGCGGGAGAGCATTGGGGTTCTGATGGAACTTGCGGTTGTCATTCGGGCGTCTACTCTCCAACTCCTCCCAATTAAAACGCCCGAGAAGTGGGGCGTCCAGAGTATGTCTATTGACCGTTCGATCTACCATTCTAGTCTCCCGCCTGCGCGGGAGAGCATTGGGGTTTTTCGAGGACATGGCAATTCTTTGATTGTGGAGTACTTCTCCACCTCTCCCCAATTAAAACGCAGGAGCAGTCGGGCGTCCAGAGTATGTCTATTGACCGTTCGATCTACCATTCTAGTCTCCCGCCTGCGCGGGAGAGCATTGGGGTTTTGATGGGACTTGCAGATTTCATTCTGGTGTCTGCTCTCAACGTCCTCCCAATTAAAACGCCCGAGAAGTCGGGCGTCCAGTAGTGATACATCAGTCACCTTCCATCCACTCTAGCGCTAGATCCTCCCACTCCGGATTCATCTCTTCGATCAAGCGTAGTTTCCAAGCCCGATTCCATTTCTTCATCTGCCGCTCTCTCTTCAAAGCCGAGGCTGGGCTTGGGTGGCGTTCATAGTAGACGAGCCTCTTGACCGAATAGCGTTTGGTGAATCCATCATAGAATTCAGTCTTATGCTCATGGGTACGTCTAGTGATGCTATTGGTCATGCCGATATAGAGGGTGCCATTTCTCTTGCTGGCCAGTATGTAGACGTAGTAGTTCTTCATGTGTCAACCTAGTCCCCCGACTGTGCGTGAGAGTATGGGGCGTTTTTCGAGGTACTGGGAGGTTCCATTCAAAGGACTGCTCTCAATAGCTTCCCAAAGCTACGCCTGAGATTCGAGCGTTCAGATGGAGTTGATTCACCTTGCTAGTCTCACGCCTGCGCGGGAGAGCATTGAGGTTTTGATGGAACTTGCAGATTTCATTCTGGTGTCTGCTCTTAACGTCCTCCCAATTAAAACGCCCGAGAAGTCGGGCGTCCAGAACGAATTGATTGACCTTTCAATCCACCTTTACTAGTCTCCCGCCTGCGCGGGAGAGCATTTGGTTTTTTCGAGAAAGTGGCCGTGCTCTTGTAGTGGACTATTCTCCAACTCCTCCCGATAAAAACGCCCGAGAAGTCGCGCGTCCAGAGAATGTCGATTCATCTCTCTAGTCTCCCGCCTACGCGGGAGAGCATTGGGGTTTCGCTTTAGCCTAAGGACTCACGCAATGCCACTCCAAAGCGATATACATCTTCAAAGTTGTTATACATAGGCACCGGAGCTATGCGGATGACATTGGGCTCTCGCCAATCGGCTATGACTCCTTTTTCAGTGAGCTTATCGAATAGGGGTCTACCTTGACCATGGGCCAGGATACTCAGCTGGCAGCCCCTTTCGCCATGGGCGGAAGGGGTGATGACCTCGAAACCACCGCTGGAAGATTCTTTGGATACCTCGCCTATGACATACTCCAGATAATCGGTCATGACTAGACTCTTGGCCCGGAGTCTGTCCATGCCGGCTTCATCGAATAGGTCGAGGGAAGCCCGATGACAGGCCATGGTCATCACAGGAGCATTGCTCAGCTGCCAGCTTTCTGCAGTGGGTATGGGGTCGAAATCGGGCTCCATGAGGAATCTGCGTTCCTTGTTGTGCCCCCACCATCCGGCCAATCTGATTGTTTCAGGGTCTTGTGCATGGACATCGCGTACATAGATACCCGCCACTCCTCCAGGGCTCGAGTTCAGATACTTATAACTGCACCAAGCAGCGAAATCCACCTTCCAGTCATGCAATTGGATAGGGACATTCCCAGCCGCATGGGCCAGGTCGAATCCCACCTTAGCACCTACCCGATGGCCGGCCTCGGTAATGGCCTGCATGTCGAACAATTGACCTGAATAGTAGTTCACCCCTCCGATCATCACCATACAGAGTTCTTCTCCGAGTTCTTCGATCTTAGTGAGTATATCCTCCAGTCGGATCAGGTGTTCTCCCTCGCGAGGGCCCACCTGTATGACGGTCTCATCAGGGTCCAGTCCATGCCAGCGGGCCTGGCTATCCAAGGCATAGGCATCGCTGGGAAAGGCCTTCTTCTCACAGAGGATCTTAGTCCGCTTGCCTTCTGGGCGATAGAAACTCGCCATCAGGAAATGGAGATTGGCTGTCAAGCTACCCATGGCCACTACCTCTTCCTTCTTGGCCCCGACCAGCCGTGCTAAGGACTGCGAAAAGAACTCATGGTAATCCACCCATCTCCTCCTGGCCCTGAAATGTCCTTCTACCCCATGCTTGGCCCAATCTTCCAATTCTTCTTCCAGATAGGCTTTGACCCCCTTGGGCTGAAGTCCGAGTGAATTGCCCGTGAAATAGATGCACTCCCTGCCCTCGTGTTGTGGGAAAAAGAAC
>JABDLZ010000004.1 GCA_013001705.1 Flavobacteriales bacterium | reverse complement strand
CCACCTACATCGCTTCAAAGTAGAAGTAGGAGATGAAGTGGCTGCCGGACAGGTCATCGGTCTGGGTGGAAGTTCAGGTCATAGTACCGGTTCACACCTCCATTTCGAGATGCGATTCAAAGGCATTCCTCTCGACCCAGGACAGATCATCGATTTCCGTTCACAAGCACTGTACAATGACACCATCGTCCTCAAGAAGACCCGCTGGAGCTATGCCGTGCTCCCTAAAGGCACCAAATACCACATAGTGGAGAAAGGGGACTATCTTCACCGCATCGCAGGGCAATATGGACTTTCTGTACAGGCGATCTGCGAGTTGAACGGCATACGTAGGAACGATTATCTGCGTTTAGGACAAAAGCTCAGAATAGGAACACAATGATCACAGGTATACGAAGCGCTATCCTCACTTTTTGCGCATTCGTTCCTATCCTTCTTCTCTCTCAGGAGAACGTCACCACACTAGGCCTTCAGATCAAACCCATCCTGGTCTCCGATATTGGAGGTGCTGGACCATTTGAAGTGGCCAATGGTCCATATCGGCTCAGTATAGAACCACGTACCGGTCTATCCTTCGGTATGGTGATACGCCAAGGGCTTACCAAGAATATCTCAGCAGAAGTAGGGCTCAATCGAGTGGTACGACAGTACGACTATGCCTTCACCGATGAAGAGACCGGCTTCCAGCGGACATTGGATTTCGGTTATGTGAACTATGAGATTCCCCTCAAGGGATTGGTCTTCATTCAATTAGGTGAGCGCTTGTTCATGAATACCGGACTCGGACCGTCTATCGACCTATTTGCAAGTGACGTGGGAAGTGGGGACCTCGAACTTGAACAGATCACCCTTCGTGGCCAATGGGCCAAGATCGCTTTGGATGCCAATCTGGGATTCGAGTACCGGACACGTAAGTCCGGGTATATCTATTTGGGCGCTAGTTTCCATAATCCCTTCTCGGCCGTGGCCAAATCCAAAGTGACCTATCGAACTTCAACGGAGCAGAATGACGTCATCTTCGACCTGAATGCAGGCTACTTGACCTTCGATATCAAGTATTATTTCCACGAGGACCCTGAGCGTAAGTAAGCGACCGGCACTCTAGGAGTGCTAGGATCGAACAATCTATTGGGGGCATATTCCCTATATCTGCGGACAATTGTTGCTTAGATTTGTCGCAAACCTTTATAACTCATCATGATTCGAAAATTACTCTCTTCGATCGTTCTGATCGCAAGTATCAGTGCTTTCGCACAACCAGATAACGACACCTGTGCAGATGCACAATTCATCGCCATGGGTGGCCCGGAGATCTGTATTCCTACCCAAGGGAACAATATCGCTGCTGGCAGTGACTCATTGACACCCGGATGCGCCAACTATCAAGGTGGTGAGGTCTGGTTCACATTCATCGTGCCTTCCTCTGGAATCGCTATTATCGAGACCTCTGCAGATACCTCAGGAAATATAGATACAGGTATGGCCGCTTATGTGGGCTCTTGTGACGACCTGACATTGCTCGATTGCAATGATGATGGAGGCGTTGGCTTGTATTCTCTCATCGAATTGACCGGATTGACTCCAGGCTCTCAAATGTTTGTAGCCGTATGGGAATATGGTGGAAATGCCGAAGGGTTCTTCAACATATGTGCCTATCAACCACCAGTATGTCCAGATATCGAAGCCAATACATTCGAGACCGATAGCACATCTGTCGACTATATCAGTGTTACCTGGGAATCGTTCAGTCCTGGAAGCCAATTCACTGTAGAATATGGTCCCGAAGGATTCGAGTTGGGTACAGGTACTCAGATAACGGGTATAACCGGTACGGATGGACCTCCTGTAGAAGTGACAGGTCTGGATACCTTCTCATTCTATGATTTCTATCTATGGGCCGTGTGTGACCCAGAGAATGCCACGGATACCATCATGGACACTTTCAACACAGCTCCGGGTATCTTGGCCAATGACGATTGCGAAACAGCAACCCTGCTTCCTGTGAATGGTCCCAATGAATGCATTCCCACTGTAGGATTCAATGATGGAGCCACTGATTCAGGAGTACCCCACCCTTGTGCCTTCTATCAAGGTGGTGATGTATGGTTCTCATTTGTAGCACCTCCGGGTGGTGCCGTATACGTAGAGACCAGCAATGCCGGTGGATTCACCGATGGTGGACTGGCCCTGTATGGTGGTGACTGCGCAGGTGGTCTAGAACTCATCGATTGCGATGACGATGGTGGAGAAGGACTCTTCTCACTCATCGAAGCTTTCGGACTCACTCCCGGTGAGACCTATTACGCTGCTGTTTGGGAATTCGGAGGAAACGTGGAAGGTGCTTTCAACATCTGTGTATATGAGCCACCTACATGCCCGACACCAGGTCAGTTCTCCTTCTTTGTGGATTCTGTTTCGGCCACCGATGCTTACATCGAGTGGGATGCGATCAACATAGGTGCCACCTACTACATTGAGTATGGTCCAGATGGTTTTACACCCGGTACCGGAATGGTAGCCACTGGGGTGATCGGTACCGATGGCCCTCCTGCACATCTACCTGGATTGGATGCTGCGACTGTCTATGATTACTATTTCCAAGCGGTATGTAGCCCTGGAGATTCTACCGATGTGCTCGGCCCCTACTTCATGCAGACTTTGGAGACTTGTCAGTCTACCAGTGTCTTTGAGATCCAGGTCGATACAGCCGGTTTCGATTTCGCTACTATCTCTTGGCCTCCGTATAACCCGGGTGCCACATTCGTCATCGAATACGGTCTAGAAGGATTCACCCCTGGAACCGGAACGGTGATCACAGGTACAGTTGGGGTCGATGGACCTCCGGTGACCATCCCTGGTCTACTGATCAGCTCCAACTATGAACTCTACCTTCAAGAAGCATGTGATGTGGATGATTCGACCCAAGTGGCCGGACCCTTCCTATTCGAGACCGCTTCTCTCCCTCCTGACAATGATGACCTGTGTGGAGCTGCGACATTGATCGTCAATGATCCCTTTATGATGTTCAATACCGAAGGGAGTACTCCAGAAGCAGGTGAAGCAGAAGGCTCCTGTTTCGGAGTGACCGGAACCCTTGAAACGGTCTGGTTCGAATTCACTGCGCCTGCATCTGGTGAAGTGACCGTATCCACCGACCTTGCGGATACCGAATTACATGATACGCATATCGCCATCTATGAATTGACGGGTGATTGTTCCGACCTCACTAGTCTGGTGGAGATCGGCTGTGATGAGGACGGTGGAGATGAAGCTCCATTCGGCTATACCTCAGTAGAGGAATTGACCGGATTGACCGAAGGTCAGAACTACTACATCCAAGTTGATGGTTGGGCCGAGCAAGATGGAGAATTCGGAATCAGAGTGTTCGAGGATGTGATTTCGGTCGAAGAATTCGTCAGCCAAGGTTTCTCTTTGTTCCCGAACCCTTCTGAAGGTCAGGTGACATTGACTTCAGGCGACATGAACGGACTTGTAGACATCGAGGTCATCGACATGAATGGACGTACGACCTACGTAGAGAGAGCCGTTCTCGAAGCGACCCGACCTGTCATACTCGATCTGGAAGAGCTCGAAGCAGGCATCTATATGGTGAGAGTCCTCAATTCGGAAGGATTCAGCATCCAACGATTGGTGATCGAATAATTCGTTGAAAACTAAACGACTTGAAAAGGTCCATCGGCAGTGCCGATGGACCTTTTTTCATGTACAAACCGTACCTTCGAGGCTCTTATATTTCAATTTCAGTAGTAGAATGGCATTTTCCATCGTAGGCAAGATAAAAGTGATCAAAGAGACTCAGCAGATCACCGATACATTCAGAAAAAGAGAATTCGTACTCACGGATGATTCATCCAATTATCCGCAGCACATCCTTTTCCAATTGACCCAGGATAATTGCGACCTGCTCAATGGATTCGTGGAAGGCGAAGAGATAAAGATCATGTTCAACATACGTGGACGTGAGTGGACTTCACCCCAGAACGAAGTGAAATTCTTCAACTCGCTCGATGTTTGGAAAGTCGAACGTACTGCTGATACGGTAGCACCTCAAGCAAGTGCGTCAGCTCCTGCTCCTACGGCTATTCCGCCTCTTCCTCAAGAAGATGACGACCTACCTTTCTAATCTGTTTTTGAGGGAGCTTTCTTAGGCCGTTCTCACATCCAAGATATCGCGCAAGCGGTTTCCTATCAGCATAAGGGAGAGCACCAGTAATGTGATACATATCCCTGGAAGAATGGCCAAATAGGCCATATCTGTAGTGATATATGCATAATGCTCTTTGATCATCCCTCCCCAAGAAGGCATAGGAATCTGTGTTCCTATGCCTAGAAAGCTCAAGCCGGCCTCGATCAGGATGGCTGAGGCGAAATTGGCAGCAGATATCACAATGACAGGTCCCATGGCATTGGGCAGCATGTGTTTGAAGATGAGCCGCCGGGAACTATATCCCATGGAGCGGCCTGCTTCGAGATAGGGCAATTCACGGATGCTTAGGAATTGCCCTCTCACCACTCGGGCCACCTCTACCCACATCGTGAGCCCAACTGCAATGAATACCTGTACAAATCCCTTCCCCATCACCAAGGTGATGGCGATGACCATCAGCAGTGTGGGAATCGACCATATGACGTTGATCAACCACATGATCAATCCATCGGTCACACCTCTGAAATATCCGGCAATAGCGCCTAAAGTGATTCCTATGAGCAGGGAGATCAGTACGGAAATGAAGCCCACTGAAAGACTGATCATGCTCCCTCCCATCAAGCGGCTCAGCATATCCCTTCCGAAACTGTCTGTGCCTAGTACAAAAGTTTGATGCTCAGTGTATTCATCGACCGATTGCATAGCTTCTCCATGAGATAACCGAGCTAGAGGTCGCCCCGCTATTCGATCGCTGCGATAGGTCTGATGTCCATCTAGATACAGGGCCAGTTCGTTATCCCCGATCTGAACCGAGTCGAATGGATAGCGTTCGTGACCCTGCTCCAAGCCTCCGAAGAATAGTCCCTGTAAGGGCACATTGCTGGTAGGTACGTCCTTGGCCACAGAGAAGAATTTTACTTCGGTTCCGGGGGCAGAACGTGCAAGAGCCAGATGTTGTTCATTGGCGAAGGAAGAAGAGTCGGGTCTCAGATAGGCCCCTGCAATAGCCACCATTGAGAAGATCACAATCACCAAAAGGCCTGCTCTGGCAAGCGGGTCGCTCCATAGCCCTTTCCAAAGTCCTTGTGATCTATTCATTGATAATGCCTTCCCTTCCAATCAAAACCACTGAAATACCGATTGAAAAATGCCACCGGATACATCAGGGTCTGTATCAGACTGGCCAAGGGCAGCAGGGGAATCAAGGATCTTTGGCCTGTCCAATCCAATGAGCGAATAACAAAGGTCCAATCCGCAATACTCTTGACCAGTAATAGCATCAAGGATAGGTACAAGAGCTCGGATTTAAATATCCCAGCACATAAAAGAACCCATATCAAGAGGTTCAAAAACAAGAGATACCATCCGATTATCAAGGTATCGCGATCGGTGTACTGTCTAGCTTTCGAAGCCCATCGCGTGCGTTGGCTGATGAGTTCGGTCCATGTAGCAGGCATGTCGGTCATAACCTGTAGTCTTTTATCGGCTATGACCTTTATCTGACCGCCTTGGGACTTGATGTTATGAAGCAAGAAGACATCATCTCCAGAAACGATCTCATTTGACCAAGTGGCATATTTCCTCTTAAAAGCGAGATGCGCGCCATTGGCCATAATCGGTCTGCCTAGAGCACCCATGGCCAATGAGCTACATACCAGACTGGCAAAGTCGATACATCCATATTTAGAGATCAGCGTCTCCCCTACTATCCCATATAGGGGTAGAATGAGCATATCACTCGCATCTGAAGAAGAGAGATGGAAGCTGATTCTTCGCATCCAATCGGATGGCAACCTGATGTCAGCATCCAATGTTATGATCCAAGGAGAATCAGTAGCCTGAATTCCTGTGCGTAGAGCATCCACTTTCCCTCTCCCTGAATTCCGGATAAGCAGATGCTGATCGTATCCAGCGATAGCCTTTGAAACAAAAACGGTGCTTCCGTCATCGCTTCCGTCATCAACCCATTTGATATGCAGCTTGGTGTTCTTCGGAATCTCACAAGCAATCAGGTCGTTCAGCAAAAATCCGATGTTCTTGACCTCATTTCTGAACGGAATCACAATGGTAAGCTCCAACACTTCTCTTTGGGAGGACAGGTCAGTCGATGGCTCTTGAGTGGCTTTGGACCATCCCAGATGGAGTATTCCGATGAAAGCGAGATAAGTCAATCCAGCAATACACACGAGCATACCCATAACCTCAAAGCTAATCGCATTCCGCGCAATGGACGTGTGTATCTTTGACTACATGTCGCGTATCCCAAAAGAGTCGGTCATACTGGGTGTGGATCCTGGTACCAGTGTCATGGGTTACGGGATTATCTTGGTGGAAGGAAACAAGGTACAGATGGTGACCGCAGGATGTATCAAACTGAACAAAGTAGATGACCACTCGATCCGATTGAAGAACATCTTCGACCGCATGGTCCAACTCATCGACACCTATCATCCCGATCAGCTTTCTATCGAGGCACCATTCTATGGAAAGAATGTGCAGAGTATGCTCAAATTAGGACGTGCACAAGGGATAGCGATAGCTGCAGCACTCAGCCGGGATGTGCCCTATATGGAATATGCTCCACGTAGGATCAAACAAGCCATTACCGGCAACGGTGCTTCGAGCAAAGAGCAGGTAGCTGCAATGCTTCGCTCCATCCTTCAATTGGACGATCTACCAAAAGAACATGACGCTACTGACGGCTTGGCTGCAGCGATATGTCATCATTATTCCAATCAGGGAATAGGACTGGTCAAGGGAAATTCTGGTGGATGGAGTAGCTTCATCAAGAAGAACTCGGATCGTATTCTCTGATCAGGATCAGGCCTGGGAAATCTTCTCAGCCAGCTCTTTCATCTTGTCTGCTGCTATCTCCAGCTTAGGCTTGGAGAAATCCATGTCTGAGACATGGTTGATGGGAATGAGGTGGATATGGGCATGAGGCACTTCTAGACCGATGACACACACGCCTATCCGCTCACAGGTCAGTACCTTGTTCATCTTCAGCGCCACCTTCTTGGCGAATAGATGCAGTCCAGTCAATTGATCGTCATCCAGATCGAAGATGTAGTCTACCTCCTGTTTCGGTATGACCAACGTATGTCCCGGAGTCAAGGGATTGATATCCAAGAACGCCAGATACCTGTCATCTTCCATGACTCGATAGCATGGAATATCACCGGCCACTATCTGTGAGAAGATGGATGCCATCAGCGAGATATTCTGATGATCTCGAATTGCATGGCTCCACCCGGAGTCTCTATCTCAGCTATGTCGCCCACTTCCTTGCCAAGAAGCCCCTTTCCGATGGGAGAATCGACAGAGATCTTCTTAGCGGCCAGATCGGCCTCGTTCTCAGCTACCAGTGTGTAGCTCATCTCCATCCCATTGCTTTTGTTCTTGATGGTCACCGTAGACAGGATGAAGGCCTTACTATCATCCACCTGGGTCTCATCTACCAAACGGGCATTTGCGATGGTCTCTTTCAATTTGGCGATACGCATCTCCAGTAGACCTTGCGCTTCTTTTGCCGCGTCATACTCGGCATTCTCAGAGAGGTCTCCCTTGTCCCGAGCTTCTGCTATCTGCTGAGAGATCTTGGGACGTTCTACTGTTTCCAATTGCTTCAGTTCGTTCTTCAGATTCTGAAGTCCTTCCTCGGTATAGTACGCTAACTGACCCATGTGTGTTGATTAGTGACAAAAAATGAGAAAACCCCTCGAGGGGCCTTCTCACTGTGAAAATACGTAATTCTTAGATTCTATAGACTGATAATCAGATGTCTATGCGTGCACCTATGCTGTGGACCCCATCAAATGGAGAGGTATCGCGATAGGTATAGTCAACTCCGATAGAGCCACCATCCTTACCAATAGGCGCTTGAATGGATAGACCAGCTGTAAGTCCTGTCAGGAACGTTGCAGCATCTGTACTTGAATCATCTGCTTGGTCGAAGGAGTATCCTCCACGTAGCATGAACAGATTCTTGAAGGCATACTCGACACCAACATTGTAGTTGTCACGAGAGAATGCATTGGATACGAACGCAGCATTGGTCGTGATCGTATGATTCTCATTCAGTAGGAAATCATAGGCAGCACCGATCTGGATCAACGAAGGAATCTCATGTTCTGCACTCCTCGTCTCAGCTGTGGCAATGTTTCCATTATTGAGCGTAGTCTGGAATGAAAGTCCATCTCCGGCAAAGGAGATCGGAGGACCTACATTCTTCAGTGCAATCCCGAATTTGATCTGATCCTGCTCACCGGTCACATACTTGATACCCGCGTCAAAAGCAATACCAGAGGTGCTCGCGTTGAACATGGATTCTGACAGCACCTTCACCGTCATTCCACCATAGATACTATTGGAGAACTCCTTGGCATAGGAGAGCCCGATAGTCAAGCTATTGACTGCAAACGTAGAACCATCACCTTCTGGTACATCGGTAGTGGCAGTGATGAAATCACCGTAATCGAGAGACATGACCGAAATACCGAGTACAGATGACTCTCCTACACGTTGAGCCAATCCGATCGAATTGATGGATATATCCGATCCGCTCATCCAATCTGTATTGGTGAACATCATCTCGGTCTTACGTGTAAAGGCAAGTCCTGCTACATTCATGAATGAACCTTCGATACCGATGACCGAAGCCACATTTGAACTGGCCAAGGCCGATGATCTGGCCCAAGGGTTGATCAGGAGTTGAGTACCACCTGCGGTACCTATCCTGTCTTCATTCCCGGCCAAGAGTCCACACGGAATCATCAATCCTGCTAGTAGAACGGCTGCTATTCTTTTCTTCATCATGGTCGTTTTCTGTCTATTCAACAAATAGAATTCAATGCTTTGGTCTATGGTATCAGAAGTTATCTAGGTCGATCGGGCGCATGACACCGAACCACTTCACGACTTTCTCGCCTACTCCTTCTACTTCGATATGGAAGATATGTACTCCACCTGCGATAGGTACATTCCTTTCATTCTTCAGGTCCCAATCAACGAATGTCGTTGGGCTTTCCTTCTCGATCGTCCTGACCAGTATTCCACCTGCATCATAGATACGCACACGAGCTATCTTGTCTGCGGGTAGATTGATGATCTTAACGCGGTTATCCAATCTCGACAGTTCGTAGTCAGAAGAACCATAGTATGGATTAGGTACCACATTGATCTCATTCATCTCCATGGACTCCACAAGTACAGAATTCACATTCATTTCTGTAGCGAAATCCTTGGTGTCGAATCGATAGTACGGGAACCAATCATTCTCATTGATATGGTAAGCAGGTTGAGTCGGATTGGTGCTAGGGAAGTCACTCGCATCGAACTCATCGGGCTCGATCACTCCACTTTCCTCATCCCAGAAGAAGTATGGGAATTGCTGTGTCCATAACTCGTCCTCATCCACATACGGGTAATCTTCATAGACCGTCTCTATGGTAGCATACCTAGCATACGGTTTTGCCACTCTCAATCTAAGTAGAGCGTCAGAAGGAATCAGTCCTTCTTCAACGGATAGAAGATCGAAGCCATCATTCAACAATGGAAGCATGACCCAGGTACAGGCCCTGAATACTCGCTTACGCTCTGTATTCCCCTCATTGATGTTATGATAGAGGTAGGTAGCGTTGTCGTAATGCGTCATACGCTCATCACGGGTATCCTGCCTTCTGAAGTTCCTGAAGACATAGATGTAGTGCATACCACCGAATCGTGCATTGGTCGGATTGAAGGTCCCGAATCCACCATCATTCCAGATAGTGGAGGTAGGATTCCAGATCATATCGCGACCATTCTCCAAGGCTAGTGCACTATTCTCAGAGAACGCCATATTCAATCGCTCACCTGATTCCACATCCACTGCATAACCTGGGAACCAACCCATACCGAAGCTTAGGTCCAGCAGTTCTTCATCTGCATGTGTATCCGGATCATCCGTAGGCCAAGCGGCAAGTTTATAGCGATCCTTCTCTCCAGTGGAAAGGTCATCGAGCATGTCTTGAGTCATGAGCTGTAGCCCATTCATCGTACACTCGTCATAATCTCCTCCGTTCAGCTGATTCTTACCGTTCTTATCGACAGAGAGTGCAATTCGTGCTTTGTTCTTCTGCTGTTGACCTGCAGCCTCTGATGGGAAATGTTGATTCTCCAAGACCGGGACACGAGTCCAGTGATCCTTGTTACTGGTGAATACCACATCTACATTGTTCAGATCCGTCATACGGGTAGAACTCGGAACCTGGAAAGTCTCATCTATAAATGCAGGTCCAGTCCAAGACTGCGCACCTAAATGCCATGGCGATACCGTACCACCTAGAACACTCTCATACTCTTCGTTCGGGTCGATGTTGTTGAAGTCCAAGTAATAGGCTTCCTGCTGAGGATCACCGGGATCTCCATCTTGAGCTTCTGTATTGGAACCTGATCGAATCCAGTTCTGTTCCGTCTGATTATCTGTATCAGGAACTCCTGTCAACCAGTTCTTCTCTGGATCATCGAATGTCAATGAAGCCTCCAAGAAATCAGGGAGTTCATTGGACGAATCCGGAATACGGATGTACTCGTACTGTTCGATATCGATCGAGATACCGTAGTCAAGCACGAGTTGCTCTCCTCCTATTTCCAGAGTATTGTTCGAGAATATCGTGTCATTCGTATTGGCCAGGTCGACCAGATACCAACCTATATTATCAGTGTCCTCCAACTCGAATTCGTCTGCAACATCATCCACACTCAAGTCTGGATCATTGGGGATCAATCCGAGATTGAATTCCGCAGACCGCACACGCAAAGGATCGACCACGCGGATATTGATCGGTGATGAGTTACGGACATACTCCAACTCATCTACGATATTGAATTCACTATTGAGGAGATTCAACTTGGTCTCATCTGTGATATCGACCACATTTCCACCGTTCCCTTCACCCTCGATACGGGTCACAGGTACAATGTCACCGAAATCCGAGTTGAATACGGTTCCTCCATTCTCCAATGTAGGATCATGCGGAATGGCAGTCACTACCGGAATACCTCCAGTAGCTGTCTTACGAGACTCCAGGTAAGGCAATGGCTGTCCTGTGAATGCGAATGAATTATATTCCTCATAGTTGTTGTAGGCATAGGCTACAGCCATGAAGTAGTACTTCTTGAAATTGACCAGATCAGGACCTTCCGTAGAGAAGGCATCTCTAGTGACAATGAAAGAGTGACGGATGCCGTCATCCGAACCATTGACTGCTTCAACAGGCACTTTCATCCCCAACTGCGGATCGTCCACATAGTTGACGATCTGATCCACTCCATCTTGGATATCGGTCTGGAAGATCAAACGAGCGCGGTCTGGATCACCCAGCTCGGCAGAGGAAACAGATGCATCTTTCAATTGGAAGATCTTGTACCCTTGGAACTCGTAGTACTGATCTTCAATCGGAATCTCCTCACCCTCTGAAGTGATGTCCGGAATCAGTGGGTCGAAAGCGAATTCACTAGGGAAACCGTAAGACTCACGAAAGTTGTTCGATGTAGGATTCTCATTGGACACATACAAGATGATGGTTTTATCGAGTTCTTGTGCCGCGAGGTCCGGAGCATCCGGTCCACTCAGGATACGGAAACAGTTGTCGAAGAGTGATTGCGCTTTGTCATCGGCAATCCTCAATGAGTTCAAGGTAACTTCTGTATTGGCGAAGGGACGTACCCACACCACTCCTACTGTGATATTATTGAATTCTCCTGGCTCCAGACGGAATTTACCCGCTGACTGGATAAAACGTCTATCACCCGGCTCATTCCCTTCTGAACCTTCAGTCCAGTTGTCATTGGTCACAGAACCTTCCGTTGCGAATCCGACCGGGTCTGTAAGTCCTGGGAACATATAGTCTGTCTGGACCGATCCTCCTACTCCATTACCTCCATAGGTCATGGGCTCACCGTTCATCCAGATACCATCCAAGTAACTGTAAAATTCGATAGCGATATCCGGCTCTCCATTGATAGCAGGAGTAGTTGTTTGGTCATCTCGGTTATAGTAGACGAATCTTCTCATTCCGAAACGCTCATTGTCCACTACACCATCACCGTATCCAATCCCGATACCTTCATAAGGAATACCGAGCGAATCATTCACGATCTGTAGATCGGTGGTCAGAGGGTTATCATATCCATCAGGATCCTGGAAAGGACCTTCAAAGAAGTCGATCCCTACAGCTGGAGGTAGAACATCGTATCCAGGTACACCATCACAAGCCGCATCGTTCTCATCACCGTTATAGGTATATCCCAGTCCACGCTGAACATCACAACCCACATAGTCATCCGTAGGACATCCCACGTCTGGATCCACCCACTGACCGAAGTAGCACTCATCTAGAGTCTGCGTACCTCTGTTGATCAGTACATAGTTATAGAAGGTCATGTTGTTGATCTCGTCCGTAGTGGTGTAAGCAAATGCTTGTGCTTGGATCTCCATACCGATCTGCTGACCACCTGTCTCAGTGTGGATTCCTCCATTGTCATTGAAAACCCACCAGATGGCCTCATCACCGAAGAGAGGAAGTGGGTCTGTCACCTGACGTGTCTTACAGTCAATCGCATTGTCCAGATCGAACCATGGATAATCCCCTTGGCTAGGCTCATACAGTCCATTGCCATCAAAGTCCCAATACGGAGCCAGATAGGCCGAGTAGTTCGGATCGGAATTGTAACCAGGCCAGTTATTGAAATAATCCGGCATGGAGTAGCCATCAGGAAAGAGTTCATCTACGTCACAATCAGGATCGTTGATACACTGGAAATAGGCTCTATGAATCTGCACATCTGTGCGGCTGACCCCTGATGGACGTCTAACATCGAAATCGGGAGCCGTATTTCCTGTTGGGAAGTGGGCATCGAACTCCGAATATCCAGTCGTGTTACAGAAATCTGCAGTGGCGAAACCATTGTTGGAAAGTGGACCATTGAAGAAATCCGTTCCCCCACCTGAACGATAGGTGACCGCAGCCAATTTCAACTGACCATCTGGAGAATATCCTCCGATCCAAAGCGCACCTGCATACAGTGAGTGAATAGAGATTTCACCAGATTCTGGATCCACTTTAGGCACTTCATAAGAAGCATCTCCATTGTCCTCCCAGATCTGACCACCGGCCTCAAGTCCGAAACGCACGTTGTTCAATGCGAACTCGGTATAGGCAATAGGGGGATTACAATCGGCCATCTTGGAAAGCGCAGAGGCTGAAGCTTTGCTCTTCTTATTCGAATTGCTCTTGCCTTCGTACTCCTTTGCTTCTGCCAAGAAGGAGATCATCGTCAAGGCAACGAAAAGTCCAAGGGCTCTATTCAAGTATCGGTTAAACATCATGATTTACTGTGTTTTATTCTTCAAATAGGTTACTCTGATCGCTATCAGAAATCCAGTTTCACACCCAATTGTATTGTTCTTCCAAGTCCGTAGTTGTAAGGGTCGATGAGTCTCAGGAAGTACAGGTCAGCATAGGCTTCAGGGCTCGGAGCACCTGCTACGGCCTGTTGACCTTCCGGAGTTACAAGGAATCCGTCATCATCCGGGTCACCGGTGAATGGATATACCCTTACCACATTCTGTGTATTCAGTAGGTTGTTGATCAGCAGGTAGATGTTGAGGTTGGCTGTCTTGGCCTTCTCTCCTTCATCGTTCTT
>JABDLZ010000003.1 GCA_013001705.1 Flavobacteriales bacterium | reverse complement strand
GCATGAGACCGAGAAGTGAATTCTCGAATATGGTGATCGTGTAGAAATAGACACCGTCACTTACACGCTCACCACTGTCCTTATTGTCTCCTTGCCAGTTGATCTGAGGATCGGCCGTTTCGAATATGAGATTCCCCCATCGGTTGAATATCTTGAAGTCGACACTATCGACATAAGCCGTTGGACTGAAAGGCTCAAACAGGTCATTGGAGCCATCCCCATTGGGTGAGATCACATTGGGAAGGGTGTAGATCGGACAGCTTTCTATGCAGACCTTATTGCTCAACTCACTTTCGTTATTGGCCATCGATCCATCGGGTCTCACGGAGAGGGAGTCGAATGCACTGACTGCGAAACAACCATAGAGATCACCCTCGAAATCGATCAGAACAGTGTCTGAAATAAAAGAGTAAGTCGTCAATAGTTCCAATGAATCGGTCAACGTGGGCGAATAATAGACATTGAATCCTGCCACATCACTGGCACATTCATCATCCGGCAATTGCCAATAGACCTCGTAGGTTCCGTCCTCGCATGTACCATCTATGCTCAGTTCGGGGGCGCATGGAGGCTGATTGTCAAAGGGAGTTGCACACACTTCTTGTGACCAATTGTAGAATGGTCCGGCATAATCTGGATTGGTATAGCCTCCGATGGCCCGTATCACAAAACACTCTTCCACATTGTTCTCGAGATCTGTCACTAGGAAACTGCTCTGGTCGGTGGTCCCCAGAAGCTGGAAGGACCCTATTCCGGTATCGAAACGGTATATCTCGTATGAATTGTTGATCCAAGGCACATCTTCCTCCCAGTCCAGCAAAATCTGTTCATCACTTGGATTCAATTGAAGAAAAACGCTTGAAGGTTCATTGGACTGATTGACCTCAACCCCATCCACGAGTAGAATGACCTGGTAGCTGTATTGAATGCCCTCTGTATCTAATCCTTGATCTATGTATTCTATCTCTCCAATGTCAAGCATAGCAGTAGCCGGAGTCTCGAAGACCTCCTGAAAATCCCCATTTTGTCCTTCGGCTCTCAACACCTTGTAAGCATAAGGACCCGAGAAGAAATTGGTATCCAGTTCCACAGGAGGTCTCCAGCGGATGGTGTCCACACCTGTGGTGTTATCGGTCACACCCACACTTACATGGGTCATTACAGGAATGACGATAGGTATGAGGTCACATATCTCATCACTGACCACGCTTTCGCTCCCATCTTCAAAACAGGCTACTACCCTGTAGCAGATCGTACTTCCGAATGGTACAGTGATATCCTCATAGGAAGTGGCATTAGCATCGGTCGATGAGCCTATGAACGCATACCCCTCAGATGGGTCTAAGCCTGTCTCACAATCTCCCGGTGTGAAAGGATTGCTTCCGATGCGCCTATATACCTTGTACTCGTTGACCTGATCAGCACAGACATATGGATCCCAACTGATCAGGAGGGTACCACCTGGTTCTGCATCGGTCTGTAGGCCCTCTACCGGGGGGCCGATCACAGTGATCGTAAAGCCGTCATTATCCGTCAAGGCCGGTGTCTCAGATTGATCTTCAGCACGCAGATAGACCAGGTAAGGATTCAGACGCACATCCTCACACCCGGGTGTCCACTGCAAGGTAGCTGATGCTGGATTGGAACTGAGTTGAGTGAAATTGGCCCCCAATTCCAAAGGTTCCCCTTCCATGATAAGTTCCAGCGGGTCACCATTCGGGTCTTGAGCAGTGTATTGCACCACCAAGTCTTCATTGGCAATCACACATACATCGGGAATCTCATCATTGATTGGAGGCTGATTGGGACAGGTCCCAATTTCTATCTGCATGTCCCGAACGACTGATCCAACTATGAACCCGAATCGATATTCGGTTATGCGGATAGCGATATTGTACAGACCGGCCAACAGTGGGGTATCCCACGTGACTATTCCGAATTGCTGATCGAATTCCATCACACCATTGGACCCTGGGTCAGGCCAATCATCCGGGAATGCATATCCAGGAACTACCTGTCCATTTCCCCCGGTGCAGGGTATGAGCTCGAAGGCCAGGCTATCCCCATCTTCATCAAAAGCCGCTACTCCATGGGACCATAATCGACCAACACACCCATCTTCCTTAGGTGGGGTGAGTAGCTGGACACTATTATTAGAAGACAAGGCAGTATCCGCATAGATGTAAAGCCAGGTCGTGATGGAGAAGATTTGATCGACCGATCCTGGAATGTTGTTGACCCCAGCATTGCGATTGGGATCTTCAGAATACAATCTGTATTGGCCGGGACCTGGGAATGTGTGTGTAGTCACATAGTAATTCTCCTTGATGCTATTCGGAATGACTATGATCTCCTCGGTACGTTCGATACTATCGTTGGAGTTGTTTCCTGGACCGATGACATGACCCCAGTCTATGGGCATGAATATCCGGTCTGCGTTATTGGGTGAACTGATATCCGTACAGGTACGTATGGTCACCTCATAGGTGAATCCTTCTATGTGCTTGTAAGTAATCTCTCCCGCCCTATTGTGTGTGGCCGAAAGTGATGTAGCCAGCAGTAGCCCGAAAATGACTGAACAGTATGGAAGGAAGGCTCTCAACAGGGATTGTGAATATAGATCAATAACGGGTCCAAGATTTCAAAGTTGCACAAAGTGTATTCCAAAAATGTGCTCGACATCACATTGCTGAATCTCCGAGAAATTCAGTGACGATCTGGAAGAATTCATCGGGTCGTTCTGCATGGAGCCAGTGACCTGCTCCTTCAATGGACTTCACCTCACTCTGGGGAAACTGTATATGCAAGGCCATCATATCGGTATCGACTATATAATCACTTGCCGTTCCCCTGACGAATAGGGTCTCACCCGAGTAGACCTCTTGACCCACGCTAGAGAGTATCTCGTCCAAATGATCTGCGATCACTTGCAGATTCATACGCCAGGCCAGTCTACCTTTCTCCACCCAATAGAGGTTCTTGGCAAGAAACTGGACCACACTCGGGGAGCCCAATTTCTCCGACAAGCGAGCTACGGCATCACTGCGCGAGTCCAGCGAGTCGAGGTCCAAGGAGAACATTGCATCCAATATTTCATCGTGATGAGAGACATAATCCTGAGGGCCGATATCGGCTACGATCAATCGTTCCACACGCTCCGGATGATCCAGTGCGGTCTTCATCACCGTCTTACCACCCATGGAGTGCCCGAGCATATCTGCCCGTTCTATCGTCAAATGGTCCATGAGACGGATGAGATCCTCCGCCATGACCGAGTAGTTCATCTCTTCTGTGTGAAATGACCGGCCATGGTTGCGCTGATCGACCAAGATGACCTGTCGATGCTCAGCAAAGCGCTTTCCCAAGGTGTTCCAATTATCAGAAGACCCGAAAAGACCATGGAGAATAAACAACGGTTCCCCCTCACCTTGGATTCTATGATTCAGTATCACGAAGTGCTCTTAAGTATAAATTGATTGTATTCTCCATTCCATAGCGCAACGCATCACAGATCAATGCATGCCCTATAGAGACCTCATCCAAGTATGGGATTGCTGCTTTGAGTATAGGAAGGTTGTTCAGGTCCAGGTCATGCCCGGCATTTACTCCTAGGCCAGAATCTCTAGCCACTTCAGCCGCTTGGACATACTCTTCGAGTACAGAGTCCTCTCCATCTACTACAGCGCGTGCAAAAGCCTCGGTATAGAGTTCAATACGATCAGCTCCTAATGCAGCCGTATGCTTTATACCCTCCAGATCGTTCTCCATGAAGAGCGAAACACGGATTCCTTTTGCTTTGAATTCCCGTATCACTTTTCTCAGCAGCTCTTCATGATCAAAAACCTTCCAACCCGCATTGGACGTCAATACTTCTGGTGGGTCTGGAACCAAGGTCACTTGATCCGGTCCGACTTCAAGCACCATGTCCATGAATTCATCGGAGGGGTAACCTTCGATATTGAACTCCGTGGATACCACCTTCTTCAGCGCGTACACATCAGCTCGGGTGATATGTCGTTCATCAGGTCGTGGATGGATGGTAATACCCTGTGCCCCGAATCGTTCGATATCCTGTGCCCATCGGATGACGTCCGGATTCTGGCCACCGCGGGCGTTACGTAGGGTGGCAAGCTTGTTGATATTGACACTTAGACGGGTCATTCGGGAAACTTTGAACTGGAATGGAACGTAAAATTAGTTGCAATATCGAGGCAGCCATATGATGTTGGTTGCGTTTATAATCTAGATAGATTTGCCCGCAATGTTGGCCAAAGACTACATATCACTCGAGATTCCCATTCTCAAGTCCTCTGATACCTGTGCGCAGGTACTCCGGTGGATGGATGAGTATCGGGTTCTGCATATGCCTGTATTCAAGGGAGCTGAGTTCATTGGTATAGTCTCTGAGGCCGATATCCTGAATGTAGAAGACGAGAGTCAGCCGGTTCAATCACTGGAGAATAAACTGATGAAAGTGGCCGTCCAAGGCCATAGTACCATCTACGAGGTGATCAAATTGATGGATGACTTCAAGTTAAGCCTCCTACCTGTTCTGGATGACAATAAGCGTCTGATGGGCACTATCAGCTATAAAGAGGTGATCTCTGCCTTGGTAACGGTATTCAATCTCAATGCGCGTGGTGCTGTTTTCGTACTGGAGATGAATTATGTGGACTACGCTCTTTCTGAGATATCACGTATAGTCGAGTCCAATGACTCACGAGTCCTGAGCACCCATGTCAGCTTCCATCCGGATTCCAATTTGATAGATGTGGTAGTCAAGGTCAACACCGAATCGTTGACCGGCATCCTGCAGACCTTGGAGAGATACGACTATGCTGTAAAGGCAAGTTTTGGAAGTAGCCAGACCGATGATCAATTGCAAGAGCGATATGAGGAGTTGATGCGATATCTCAACACCTGACATCCATTTGTTGCGGTCTGCATTCATAATCATCAGTTTTTCGAGTATCTGTTCGCTGAGTTGTCTCGCTCAAGATACCTTACTCTATATACAAGGCTTTGTTGTAGAAGGCAATCGCAAGACTAAGGAGTGGTTGATCACCCGGGAATGTGGGTTCCAAGTAGGCGATACACTGACTAGCAAAAGAGTCGATGCAGTGGCCCGTGAGATACAGACCAACGTGGTCAATCTCCAATTATTTGCGTCAGTGGATGTACTTCCGGTCCCTCTGCCAGATGACCAGATACTGTTCTTGATCACAGTGACCGAACGATGGTACCTCTACCCGGTCCCGGTCATCCAATTGGCCGAACCCAACTTCAATGTATGGTGGAAGAATCGCAAGGATTCCAGGACCAACTATGGAATGAAGTTCAGGCAATACAACTTCCGCGGAAGGAATGAACGATTGGCCGTCACCGTCAAGTTCGGATGGACACGAGAATTTGCCGTGGGGCTCAGTTCACCCTATCTCATCAAAGGAAAGAATTGGGGCTTCAGCGTCAATGCCAAATACAAGGAGAATGAAGAGGTCAATACCGGTACCATCGATAATGAGCGCATTTTCTTCTCGGGTGATGACAACCGTACACGTGTCGAGCAGAACTATTCCATAGGTCTAGGATATCGGCCGGATATCTTTCAGAACCATACCCTAGCACTTCGTTTTGAAGATGTACACACCGCTGATAGTCTGTCCATCCTCTTTCCAGATTATCTAGAACGAGGGCGCACCCGATTACAACAGTTCCGTGCCTCCTATGCCTACTCCAAGGTGAATGTGGATCGAAAAGGCTACCCGCAGAGGGGATATTCCTACGGATTGAGAGTAGAGAAGAAAGGCCTGGGCCTGATGCAGAATGCGGCCGATGTGCTTGATATACAAGGTGCTGTTAGGCGCTATATCCCTTTAGGGGATAGGTGGACCACCCAGCACAGTGTCTCTGGAAAAATGACTTTGTACAATCGCTTGCCCTATTACCTTCAGCAGGGACTGGGATATGGGAATATCTCAGTCAGGAGTTATGAATTCTACATCATCGATGGGCAGAATTATGTGCTATCTCGGAATAATCTGAATTATAAGCTGGTCCAAGAGAAATGCGTTCGCTTTCCTAGCGCGCTGGATCGTATGTTTCCAGAAGTCAGCTTTGCAGCGCACCTGAACCTGATCCTGGATCTAGGGTATGTGCAGGATGAACTTTACAATGAAGTCAATCCTTTGAGCAATGAACTTCTACTCGGGACGGGACTTGGATTGGACATTGTATCGAACTATGATTACGTGTTCAGGATAGAATACACCATCAATCGACTGGAAGAGCAGGGACTCTATCTGCACTA
>JABDLZ010000002.1 GCA_013001705.1 Flavobacteriales bacterium | reverse complement strand
CTTTGAGCGTTATCCCGGTATGAGCAGACCTGCTCTGCACGCTGAGCATCAGGTCGCGGATACACGTAGTCGTGTGGTATCGGTCCAGAGGGTAATCGGTAATGTAGATGAAATTCATAATCGGATAGTCCATTCTGCACAGCTGCATGATGCATCCATACGATCACCTCACCATGGGTCCTACCTGCCAATGTCAATTGCAGGGGTCTGTCCCCTACCCATTGTAGAGCCAATTCCTCACCATTGAGGATGAGTTGTCTGCCTCCAGGGGCCTCCCGACTTCGCAAGAGATGGTCTCCAACGACCCACTCCAGATTGGTATGGCTATCATCCTCTTTGGATTCGCAGAAATTCTTTCCGAAGGTCGCTAGGTACTGTGCGGCTCTATGCAGAGCTACGTCATAAGTCTCATTGGTCATACTCATAGGAGTTATTGATTGTGGTACTCCTTCAGCCAAGCATAGAAATCGGTCTGTGCTCTACAAGGCGTACGTTCATCCTGTATAGGGTCGTTGCTCATATCGGCACGGATGAGGCATGCCTTGGTGTTGTCATTCAGTTGCAATTCGAGGCACTTCTCTATCTCCTTTTTGGAGCCCTCATGATGCAGGGGGAAGACCACCTCGATCCTACGATAGAGATTGCGCTCCATCCAATCGGCCGAGCCCATGTACAGCTCATCCTCTCCATCGTTGTGGAACCAATAGACCCGGGCGTGTTCCAGGTATTTATCTACGATACGGATGAGTCGGAGATTGGGCCTGGGCACGGCACAGCAAATGGCACGTACGATGATGTCGACCTCCACTCCAGCATCGGCTGCTTCATAGATCTTGGAGATGATATAGGGGTCCTGTAGATTATTGAGTTTGATGACCATACGGCCTTTTTTACCGGCTTTCACATGGTCTATCTCCCGCTTGATCAATCGCTCGAATTCCTGTATCATATTGACCTGTGCTACGAACAAGTGATCCACCTTCAGCTCGGTGACATTACCGAAGATGAATTCCATGGTACGGTCGAGCTCTTCGGTAAGGGTGTCGTTACAGGTGAGGTAGGCATGATCCGCATAGACCATAGCCGTTTTCTCATTGAAATTCCCCGTGCCGAAAAAGGCATATCGCTTGGGATTGCCTTCATCGTCCACCCCATTGAGCAGGGCCACTTTAGCATGTACTTTCAGATTGAGGCTGCTGAATCTGACATCGATGCCCTCTTCCATCATCTTGTGGGCCCACTTCAGGTTGTTCTCTTCATCGAAGCGCGCTTTGGCCTCGACAAAGGCGGTTACCTTCTTGCCATTGCGAGCCGCACTGATCAATGCATTGACCACATGGGAATTCTCAGCCACCCTGTAGAGTGTCACCTTGATCTCCTTGATCTTCTCAGAGATGACCGCCTCATTGAAGTAGCGTAGGATATAGTCCGTACGCTGATAAGGGAAATGAAGCATGATATCATCTTGCTCCATGGCCTCCAACACCGATCCAGCCTCTTCTATGAGAGGGTGAGCAATGGGTCTATCCTTTGGGTACTCATATTCCTTACCGAGTGGATTGGGCAATTGGAAATGGTCGAACATGTTGTGGTACCTCCCACCGGGTACCAGATCATTGTCACTGAGGTCCAACATCCGCTGTAGATCTTTGACCATGTGTTCAGGCATGGTCTTGTCATAGAGAAAACGACTCGGAATACCGATATCCCTCTTTGTCAGGTTCTTCTTGATCTTCTCTATCAGCGTGCCTGAGATCTCATCTTCCAAATAGAGTTCTGCATCCCTATTGAGCTTGATCTCATAGATACCGTTGATCCGATACTTAGGAAAAAGTATGTGCATGAACGCCCTCACGATATCATCGATAAAAGCGAAATGATACTTACCGTCTATCGGAGGAAGCTCATAGAATCTCTGTAATTTCTCTGAAGGCACATTGACGATACCTATCTGTGTATTCCCTTCTGAATCGACTAGGTCCACCGCATGATACAGCCTTCTATTCTTCAAGAAAAGGGGTCTGCTTCCCGCTTGGGCCGGGATGGTCGGGGAAATGAATGAGAGTATCTGAGAGTAGAAGTAATCTTCGATGACTTCTCGATGCTCAGGGTGGAATGCCTCGGTGGTCTGTAGGATGACTCCGGCTTTCTCCAGATCAGGCAGGATGGTCTCTCGATAGGTACGACCATAATCCTCCTGCTGCCTCCACGTCATGGCGAGCGTTTCGTTGATCAACTTCTGTGGGGTGATGAATCCGGCCTTTCTGCGGATCTTCTTCTTACCGTACTTGGCCAGACGCGACATCCGCCTCATATTGGCAAATCGCACTCGGAAGAACTCATCCATATTGGATGAATAGATCGCCATGAATTTGACCCGTTCGAAGATGGGCACCGAGGGGTCCTGTGCTTCCATCAGTACGCGCTGGTTGAACTTGAGCCAGGAGAGATCCCGCTCTACGAGATCCAACTCCGCTTTCTTCACAGACGATCGTATCTGTGATAGACTTTCCTTGACTTTCTCAACCTGTTTGATCATGTGCCCCCAATGATTTATAAATATACTTTTTCGTCAAGCGTAGAGAAGGAATTCCTCCTCTTATCTCGGAGGGCGTCAAATAGTGGACCATGTTCATCATGCGATGAGAATCAGCCCGCTAACGCCTAGCAATCGTAACCGATGGGGAATTTCCTCCCCGATTTCGATGGAATTGAATGGACTCTATTGGAGAAACGGCAATCAGATTATGGACTTACACATCTCCATTAAACAGAAAAAGAAACGCCCTCCTTCGCTACTCTTAGAGCAGCTTCGGAGGGCGGAGGTGGAGCCGGGGGGAGTCGAACCCCCGTCCAAACGTGAATCC
>JABDLZ010000001.1 GCA_013001705.1 Flavobacteriales bacterium | reverse complement strand
ATCTGCTCTTTGCAGAGAATCTTGCGGCATCGAGGTTGCATCGTTTTCTTCGGAAGCGCTTTGTAGCCTGGGGAGATGACTGGAACTATCTCAGATTCAATGAAGTCGAAGAACTTCTCTCCTCCTTTTCAGAGGTCAGCTACCAGACGGTCGGATTTTTTGGAGCATTCGGCAGGAATGAGACTCAACGCAGATTTCTAGGCCGCATCGATCGCGCATTGGACCGTTTCATCCCTCGATCCATGCGGTATATCGTCTTTGTCAAAGCCCGTAAGTAGCTCAACCTACAATATCGAGCATGAAAATGGCCACTAATCCGATGAGTATATGGGATATCGATACGGCCAATATGTTCCGCTCCTTGTAGAAAAGGTATCCCCAGAAAAGACCTGGAATTATGGTCAGCATGGCAAATTTGATGTCCATCATCAAATGGAATGAGCTGAACATCAAAGTAGCCACGAGGATGGCGGTAAATGCCGAGCCACGTCCAACGATGAACTGAAGTAGTCCGCCTTGGATACATCCTCGCGCAATGAATTCTTGTATCACCGCATGAATGGAATATAAGGTTGCAACTAGGATAGTGGCGCCTAGAGCATCCTCATCATTCCCGTACCACTCGATGATCTCTGTACCGAATTTCTCTGGAAAAAATGTGACCATCACCCATTTGAGCAGAAACAACACCCCTATGAATACTGAGGTCCATTTCATCACTTGGCTCAGGGCCGGTCTGAAATTCTCCATGGTCAGACCGAAGGACTCCATAGGTAGGCCGCTCAATCGCACATAGAAGAAGGACCAAACCCCATAAATGGTCAGAAGTGCAAAACTGATGAAGGTGCTCTCCCCTTCACTCGCTTGCTCGGTAAGGAAACCGAGAAGGAAGACGAATACGATCAAACCAAGGACCATCTGCACAAAGAACTTAGCTGACATGACCCGTTGTCGCTCTTCGAAAAGCCGTGCTCTTGTCTCCTGCAGGCCGAGTTCATTGGTCTGCCGGATAGCTCCCTGCTGATAGCGCAGATAGTTCATCAATATCTTGGAGACGATGCTGTCCGATTCTGAGACCATGACCATATCCAAAGCCTCTTTATTGAAAAGGAATCCGGTACAACCATTCTCTCCGGCAATCACCGTAGCCGAGCGGGGCTTATCATCGATCAAGGCCATCATCCCTACAAGCTCTCCCTCGCCCCGCTCGGTGAGCAAGAGTTCCCCTTTGTGAATGGTCACACTACCCGTATCCACCATCAGCGCGAATTCTCCGGCTTCGCCATCACGCATGATCTCCTCTCTGGGCTGGAATTCCCGCTCTTCGATAAAGGGCGCGATCACTTCTAGTTGTTCGGCAGTCAATCCTTGGAACAGGACATTGGAATACCATTGTCGCTTACTCATGGCGTCTGGTCGGTCAGTATAGTTGGTTCGGTCGAGGGTTGAATGTAATGAATCATCGCAAATTCCCTGAGATAATGATCATCGAGTCAAAGCAGCAGCAGCGCGTTCAGTCGCTCAGAGACAGGGAATCGCCTGCATATGTCGCTGCATCTTGATCCGGTGCATTCCCGTGAACTCTCCAAATGCAGGCATGATCAATCGATTGTTCTCGATGATACACGCAGGGACCTTTACGTACTGGCGTCCCTTTCCTCGAAGACCGACTGCCGGATGTACATGCCCGCAGATATGACGGATCTCTGGGTCGAGCGGCTCGTGTACCAAAGTGATATTGCCGAGCTCCAAGCGAGCTGATACCTCGATATCCCGGCCAAGGCGGGCATTCCATCGATCGTGATTCCCCTCGATCAGGATGAAACGCACATCTGTGAACCTACCGACCCAATCTTTGAAGAGTTCATTGGCCGGATTGCTCTCTGCATGGAAGAGGTCGCCCATGAATACGACCTGCTCGGGAACAAATGTCCTGATGAGTTCCTCGCAACGATGGAGATTCTTATCCTCAATGGAATGTGGTACCGGAACACCGCTTCGATTGAAATGAGAAGCCTTGCCCAAATGAACATCTGCAATCAATAATGTACGATGCTCCACCCAGAATAGCGCTCTATCTTCCAAGAGGAATTCCTGTCCCAAAAAGGAGAATGTCGCTACGCTTCTATCCAGATCAGGTGATTCCATGGGCCTACGAATCTAGTCATCTCTGATAGGCGATCTGGAGCTTCTTGATACGGTCTTCCAGTTTCTCAGAACTCAATTTCTCCCGTAATCTGTTGACGATGATAGGAAAGCTCAAGGGCGTGGGACCTTCAGCATGGACGATCTTGAACTCCTGTTGGGAGAAGCGTTCCAAGGTCAATCGCAGGCGCGATTCTTCCAGTTGATGTTCGAAGGTCTCGAATATGGCCTGTCTGAGGAGTAGATTGTCCGGCTCATGCTCCTCGAAAACCTGATAGAAGAGACGGGCACTGGCCTGAAGATGTCGCTCCTTTTTCTGTTGACCGGGATAGCCGTTGAAGATGAGCCCACTGATAACTGCGATATCTCTGAAGCTGCGCTGGGTAAGCTCTGCACTGTTCATGCTCCGTAAAAGATCCCGCGAGAGGTCGATCGGTGAGAATAGATCGTTGTCCAGAATGGCATCTATAGGGATGGGACTATCACTGAGTAACTCGAATCCATAGTCATTGGTAGCAAAGGTGAAACTGATAGGCATGATCAGACTGATGCGATAGGCCAATAGACTCGCCAGTGCCTCATGCACGAATTTCCCTTCAAATGGGTAGATACACAGGTGATGACCATCCCGGGTCTCGAAATGCTCCATGAGCAACTGCCCTGCATCGGGTATGACGGAGACTTCCTTCTGCCGCTGGATGATGGGTGCGAGTGTCTTCAATTCTTCATCCAGATCTTCTCCTTCAGCGGCTCTAGAGAATCTTTCTCTGAGCAAGAGGGATAACTGCGAACTCATAGGCAGCTTCCCTCCCATCCAAGCGGGTATTTTTCCTTTGGTAGCCTTGGACTTCCTGACCTGTATCTCCTGACCATGGATGCGCACCAGACGTAGGGCTTTTCCCGCAAACCAGAAGATGTCGCCTTCTTTCAATGAACTGACGAACCATTCTTCGACCATACCTATGCGCGGTCCACCAACGAATTTGACGTGCAGCATGGCATCGGAGACGATGGTACCGATATTCATCCGATGCCGCATGGCCACCCTCCTGGAGAACACCTTGTACAGGCCATCTACATATTCCACCTTTTTGAATTCCTCGTAATTGCGCAACGAAGGAGATCCGCGCTGGATGAAATCGAGCAATTGGAGGAAATCATCCCATTCCAAGTCCCTGTAGCAATGGGTGCGCTTCACTTGTTGGAAAACCTCCTCTGCACGGAATCCATCGGATACGGCCAAGGTCATCAAGAACTGGATCAGCACATCATAGCATAGCACGAAAGGCGGTCGGGCCTCCATCATGCCCCTCTCTATGGCTACCCGAATGGCGCTGGATTCCACCAGCTCGAGCGCATGTGTGGGGAGAAAGTGGATCCGAGAGACCGCCTCGGGACGATGACCGCTTCTACCTGCTCGCTGCACGAATCTGGAGACTCCCTTGGGCCCACCGATCTGTATAACGGTATCCACCGGAGTGAAATCCACACCCAGATCCAGACTCGATGTGCATACCACCACTTTAGCATCTCCTTGACGCAGTGCTTCTTCTACCCAGAGGCGAATGGGCTTGGCGATACTGCCGTGATGCATGGCCATCTGCCCGGCCAGCTCCGGCTCTGCTACTAGCAGATGATGATACCATATCTCGCACTGTGCCCGTGTGTTGGTGAAGATCAGCGTGGATTCAGAAGCTTTGATGATCGGGATGACCTTATCCAATAGCTTGATACCGAGATGGCCTCCCCAGGGCATCTTCTCGATATCATCTGGAAGTACTGACCGGACCTCGATCTGTTTCTGAATATTGGAACAAATGAGCTGTCCTTCCGGGTGGTCATCTCCCATAAGCACATCCATGGCCTCGTCCATATTGCCAATGGTGGCCGAGATGCCCCAGGTCTGTAGTCGTGAAGAGATAGACTTCAATCTACATCGGGCCAATTCCACTTGCACTCCGCGTTTACTTCCCAGCAATTCGTGCCACTCATCCACGACCATGATGCCCAAATGCTTGAAATAGGAATCTGCTCCCTTTTGAGCAAGGAGCAAATGGACACTTTCTGGAGTGATCACCAGCATATCCGGTGGATGGGTCTTCTGCCGTCTACGTTCGGTCTGTGAGGTATCTCCATTCCGTATGCCAACGGTGATATCCAGGTCGTTCTCTGAGATATAGCGCTCGGCTGCTTGGGCGATCTCTTTGGAGAGGGAGCGCAGTGGGGTTATCCAAAGTGCAAAGGGTCCTTTCTTACGGCCCTGCTGCTTTTGGTCCTTGATATATCTGGTGATGGGGATCCAGAGTGAATAAGTCTTCCCTGAACCTGTAGGTGCATTGATCAGTCCCGAACGACCTTTTTCGACTGCTTTCCATGCTTCTCTCTGGAATCGCTTGGGTTTCCAGCCCTTGGAATCCATCCACTGTATTTCGCGCTCATAACCTTTCACTTGGAGAATACAAAATACAGAACAGTCAGACATCCAGTCTGCGGCTCACTCGTATGAAATTCTTTGAAAAATGAAAGAAAGGATTCCCCAATGGGAGGGTAGGACCAACCGGAATCGATCATGCTCTATTGATCGGGATCATCGCTTTCCTCAGGCGAGCTAGTAGACTCTACGATAGGCTTCAACAGTATCTTTTTCTGGCTGAGGTCATAGGCCGCATCCAAGAATTCCAGACAGAGACCCCAATCCTCTACGGGGATGTGATTGGTCTTATAGGATTTGGTGGTGGTCATCTTCAGAATATCGTCTTCGATAGATGCGATACTTTGGAAGCCCCCATACTCGTTATCCACTTCCATATTCAGGTCCTCCACTCCTTCCGCGGAGAACCCTTCCGGAATCTGGAATCGAATGGCATTGGTATAGGTGCGGGCAAATCCATAATACACATCACTCTGCCGCTCGCGTGACTCTTGATTCATCTCTACCTGCCCGCCTACAAGGGCACCGATCTGGACCAAGCGGTTCTTACCTACCTTCTTGACCATGTCATTGAAGCTGACCTGCGTCTGATAACTGAAGCCCGTATCGGGATGTGCCAATCCGGGATTTAGAATTTGCATCTCGGTGATCTCCTCAACACTCTCCTCACCGAATCGCTCTTTCATCTCCTTGTCGACTGTAGAGATTATCCATTCCTGATATTCCTCCAAAGCCGCTGCTATATCTCCCTCATTGGGAAGCAAGGTGACCTCATCGATGGAGTATTCACTGGAGCCTTCTTTGAACTTCTCCAGATACTGTTTGGAAAGGAAACTCTGGACTGTAGAGCAATTATGCTCGCTGTTGTCGCATGAACGGGTGCTTCCTGAGGATTCATGTCCGAACTGGGAATGCACCAATGTACCCGACAATACATCCTCATCTAATGTCACATCTATTTCTACATCCAATCGGTTGCGAGAGGCATCACTGGTCAATGTCTGAATACTGTTCAAAGGCCATCCGCCAGTTTCTGCTCCTGCCATATTGGGTACGGAGAAAGCATGGGAGTCTTCCAGATAGGGTGTGTAATATCCATAGGGATAAAGCATGCTTACGAACTGGAGGTATTCTGTCGATTCTTCAAAATCAAGTTGAAGGACCGTAAAGAGCTCATTGGGCAGGAAAAGGCCTTCTCGATCCCCGAAGAATCTGGGTTGCACGAAGAGCCAGCGGCTATCCACCCCTATCTCCCTGCAATACTGGGCCACATAAGGCATCATGTATCCCGTGCCGTTGTAGTAATTGTAGAAACTCAGATCGAAATGGACCGTGTATAGCAGCTGCTTGTAGAACTCCATCACCTTTTCCCGATCGCTTACCAGTCCTTTCTCTGCAATGTTCTTCTTGATCTGTTTGATGTATTTCTTCTTGATTCCCGCGGTACTGTGAGCAGAGCGTACCCTTCTCTTGAGAAGCTCCCGTACCATGCGGTCGGTGGTCTCTGTTACTGCGAACTGCTGATTGTCAAAGAAGTTGGCTTGGAAGTCCGCATACATGCCATTCCCTACTGCCAGTGCATACCGTACCACCGGAAATTCCTTGAAGGGGAAGAACCAGCGTTCATCCACATCATAGGCCGGCCGGTCCTGATCATGGATGATCACACGGGCTTTGACTCCATACGGTAGGCCGGTCTTCTGAATCTGTACCTCAGGGGCATCGTTGAGCGGAATGAACTTGAAGAAAGAGCCATTCTTGAGGATGAATTCACAGTAGTGATCCAAGACCGGATAGCGGTCGGCAAAATAGATCTCATCATCGGCCAGGATACGGAAGACATAGAAGAAGGCTTCATCCCGCACGAATGAGTACTGATCCACGATATCACCTTCTTCCAGATTGGGGACCACGACCTTCAACTCGTCCCCATCTTCTATATAGTCCGATTTGTGCAGGTGGATGATCTCGCCATTCTGCTTGAACACCCGCACGGCATGGTCACTGAATTTATCCTTGACATCCCGGTTGTTGAGACGGATGGTGGAGTACTCCTCAATGGCTTCCTTATTGCGGATATAGATCACATCCCTATCCATGAACCAGTAGCGGAGTTTCTTACCGATCTTCTGCGTGGTCAGAAAGACATTCTTCTTGAGGATGATCGCATCATCTTCTGGGAAGATGTCCAATTTGTCCAAGGCGAAATCCTCGTATTTCTGCTCGTCCTTCCATACGAATCCTTCTACATCATCTTGGCGCTTTACCTCCTCGAATGCTGTGGCAATGTCTTGACCATTGGCAGCGATAACTGACAGGAATAGAATAAGATAGACCGAATACTTGATCATATAGTTCTGCTTGTGGGAGTGGTTTTCTGTAGGCCGGATCCAATGGCGATCAGAACTTCTCATAGATGATCGGTCTGTCGTATACTTCTTCTTCCAGCCTCTCGATGGTCTCATTCCATTCATGCAGGTCATCATTAGGAATAGATGCATGGGGTATGATCACTTTCTTCTCGATTTCTATGGAGCCATCGTCATTGGCCTTGAAGCCGATCTCCAATTTGAAGTGCTTTTCATCCACGGAGAAATCCTCGGGGAGGTCCTTGAGCTTGAATCCCTCTATGGGCTCGATACGGTAGCGCTCGATATCGAAGACCTTTGAGCGGAAATTCAGATCCCCCTTGATATCGTCCATATCCTCTTCCTTGAATCTGCTGCGGGCATAACTGCGATAGATATCCCAGTCCAGATAGAGCTCATCCCCGAATTGATTCACCCGATTCTTTGCCTCGAATGAGGCCGACCAGGCAATCTCCTCGGTGCGTTCCTTGAGGTCGGTATACTCGCCTTCTCCGATGTGTATATCGGTCAATCCCCTGCTAAAGAACAAGCGCTGCGCTTCAGACCGATCCTTACTTGGAACATCGGCATAGCGATTCATCATGCGTACTTTTCCTTCCCCGGTGACCGAGTAATTGAACTGTCCTGTCAGCTTATTCTCCGCAATGGCGTAATTGATCTCCAGGAGCTCTTTATTGCGATGATGTGTGAAACTGGGAACTTCTGCAAGGATATAGCTGTTACCGTTCTCTATCATCACGGGTCGGCCTTGGATGCGTTCTGCGACATCATCCAGCGTGATGAATTTCTCTGTTCCGTCCAAGAACAGATAGGACCCATCCTCTTGGATCACCGTACATATCATGTGATTATCGACCGATAGTGAAGGGATGCTGTAATCATAGGGTACGGCCTGAGTCCCTATCCAGGTCAATCGTGCATCTACCCCCCTGCTCCGGAGCATCTCCGTCATGAGATTGGCCATGCCTTTGCAATCACCGTATTTATTGTAGAACACATCCTGGCATGCTTCAGGACGGAAACCGGCAATCCCATCTTCAAAGGCGATGTAGCGGATATTATCCTGTACCCAATAGTAGATGGTCTCCAATTCGCACCGGCTATCCGGACAGTCTTTGACCAGATCGGCCGTAAAAGCGGCTAGATCATCGGACTCATTCCCAATCTCTTTGACAAGGGAGGCATACCATCCATATAGATCATCGGTGGTGGAGAGCAGATTTCTGCGCTCCCCGTTGATGGTGACCCCTTTAGTGAGAATGATGATGTGAGGCTCGTAGAATGCTGCTCCTTTGGAGAAGGACTCCTTTTCGAAAGCTGGAAGACTGTCTCCTGTGAATTCGATGACGTGGTTCAATCCTTGGTCGTACTCCCGCATCTTTATCCCAAATTCTTCTCCATAGAAAAGCAAGGCCTCTACCTCGCTGTTCTTCGGGAATTTCAAGGTGAGAGTGAAGGACTCGACCGGATATCGCGCTCCGAAGAATTTGCGCGTCAGGTATTTGCTGTCCGAGTACTCCTTCTGGAAATACAATCGTGTAGGGGTGGTACCGGTCCTGACATATACCTGCACAGGATTCACTTCTGCATCGTGATGGAAGATCCCATCCATCTCGAATGGGAATGGATCCGCCTTCAGCTTGGTCCCACCTGATTTGATGGAGCGGATGGATGAATAATCGTCTACGAAGATCGGGTAGATGGTGGATAGCGGGTCATCTGTGAGATTCAGATAGTCCATCTGGAAATACTCCTTCACCTCCATCAGACCGGAGACCGGACTATACTTGAACTGGAAATCCCTTTTCCAATCGGTGATCACGAGGTCTTCATCCTCGTGCCGCTCTTTCAACTCTTCTAGACCGACAGTTCCGAATGAACTCTGTGCTTGGATTGAGATCGGTCCATAACATAACAGGACCAAGAGTATATGAAGTAGGGTCAGGCGATAATGATTCATAGCGTGTGTAGGGGCCTTTTCTAGGAAAGGGATCATAAATTTAACCATATGGGGCTATCTCTACAAGCCAAAGAAAATTAAGGCAGAACGTAGA